>JACZIY010000673.1 GCA_014860845.1 Anaerolineaceae bacterium | reverse complement strand
AACATCGTTCACTACTTTTTCTGAAAGTAACACATGCTTAACAACACTTCCACTTAGTTAATATATTCCCTATTCAAAAAATAAATATTAGGAGAATTTTAATAAATCTCCTAATATTTTTAATTACTCCCTCCACTTGGCACCTGCCAGAGTCTGCAACCGCCCCCTGGACTCCATCCTCCACTCCGCAACCTCTTTCCTCCGCCACACCACCAGATTGCGCTGCGCATCCACCATGGCATCCAGCTTCCTCCCATCCACAGCCCCCACCTGCAGCCGATTCTCGATCTCTTCCATGCAGCTCAGTTTCAACTCACGCCACAGCAAAGACTGTACTCCGCTTGACTCCATGATCCTGACCCCGTTCAAAAACTGACCCCCGACCCCAGCCATCCGCTCAATCTGCTCGCTCGTCTCTTCCGATCCCAGGACTGCAAAATTCAGGTCCTCATTCCGCACCGCCCAGCTGCTCCCATTCCAGGTTTTCAAATCCCCGGCAGTATAATAACCCTTGGTATCATCTGTCGCCAGCATGTAGTAGATCGCCGAATTCACCGCGCCCGATCGACGCACCACCAGCCAGTAAGCAGCCCCACCTTTCAAACCAACCTGTCCTACCTCAAACCAGATCCAGTTATACCCGTCAGTCAATCCCGTCTGGGCAGCGAATCCACTCGCCAGCACCATAGTCAAACCTGAGCAAATCCCGCGCGTATATAATATTAAATAGCAAACTGATAGGTTCCCTTTATTCTTTACCGATCTTGCAGGTTTTACTGCTCTGATAGTTCTTGACGAGATTGTTTCAAAACAATATACAGTCCCGCTGCCAAAAACACAATTCCTATAATTAGTAACGTGTAAGTTCGTAAAACGCCTATGTTTTGCAGAACAATACCGGCTGCAGCCAAAACCAGCCCTGGAACGATCAGGGCATAGCGCTTTTTCTTCCTTAAGCCATAGATTAAGGTACCTGCACAGAACATCGTATAAAGTAAGGTCATTAGAATTTCAAATCCCCAATGGATAAAAAATGGTACCTTCAGCTGCGGAAATCCCCCATCAGGGATAGTCTGAGCGGTGATTACTCGCGAAGGTTGCAGCCATCCCAAATCAGAAGGACAAAGCCTGATCCAGCCCGCCATATAGCGCCACTCACCCTTCGATGGATAGTCTCGGATTTGACCGGTTCGGATGCCGAAATGAAGGTGTGGATCCAGCGGATTATCCGCGCTGCCGCCATTTTCATCGGAGTCGCCCAAATAAGCAATCAGATCGCCACGCTTCACATCCATACCCTTTTTCAGCTTCCAACGGCTTGGGCTGAGATGACCGTAGAGGGAGTACATATTTGCCTGTGGATGATCAATCAGAATCAGCCAGCCGTAACCCCCGGCTGTTCCGGAAAAACTGATGTGTCCATCTGCCATGGCATATACTGCCGTTCCAGGCGGGCGTTTATAATCCTCGGCAGCGTGAAACTGGCGGACGGGATAATGGTAACAATCGAGTTTATCCGGGGGGCATTCATTGGAGACGCCAAACCATCCGAAATAAAGATTTTGATCGATGACGGATTCTTCCAGCGGAAAACGGAAAGGTAGGCTGGTATCGCTGGCTATTTCATCTGCATCCATTAATCTGATTTTATAATCAGAGGGACAGACTTCCGGATACTGTGTACTGCAGGCGGCTAGCAGCATACCAATGACTACTAGTATGATTGATGACCGTACTTTTAACATGAGTTCCTGCCTTTTAAAGCAATATCGCATTTTATTGAGGATATTGTGCTGTTGGCAAACGGGCAGTATATATATTTCCTGTTTGAAAATTTTATCGAGGAAGTTCTTCTTTGAATTTGCCGGGTTAAAAATTTGATAAAAAAAGGGTTAAAAATAGTATAACAAATTTTGTCAACCCGAAAAAAACGGTCGGAAAGGGACATATTTTGGATTCTCAATCCTTTTGGGTACGAAAATGCCTCTCTTACGCCTATGACTTATATATAAGATGTTCCATGAGTATGTTTTAAGATTATTATTGATTTGTCACTGATGTGCTTAGATATATTTATTTCTCGGAACAGGTCGATTCAATTAAGCAAATCGATTGAATTTATTCGCTGGATTTTTATAATATTCAGTTAAACAAGCAACCTGGTTCAGCCGGACTTTTAACGAAAAAAATCACCCCCTCCACTCCCATTCCTCCAACCGTACCACCTTCTCTAACTCCGTCTCCATCAATCCCCCCTAATTTCAATACTCGTCCCAATGACTCATCATCGGATACAGATTGGGGAACAACAAACATACAAGCTCTTGCGACTTACCGGAGCATTGCATTCCATCCTGTCGAATGATCTCATCTGGCTCATCCGAGCCAATCAAAAATCGTGATAAAGCAGCACCAGCGTGTAAGGTGTTTGCAGAGCTGGACCCAACTTCCAAAGTGATTTTCCCTCTGTCAAATCGCAAAAGTGCGGATTGCTCCCCAGCATCCAGCAATAAGGACCCTGTCCAGCCAGCGAATTGAGATTTCGTCAGGCGCTTCTCCAGCAAGGGAATGAGTTTTAGCAATGTGCTAGGTAGATTGATAATTTTCACCCGCCAGCCCGAGACTTCAAAAAAACGATTTTCTTCAATGCAGTTACCCAGTCGCAAGTGTTGTAGCAAGGAATGTTGGTGCGGTAAAGTGAAGCAGGTGATTTTTTCATATTCACCTTTTTGGAACAAATCTGCCAGAACCGCCAAAGCCTGTTGCGGGTTCCCCACCGCCTCCAGGCAGACCAGGGTTTTTTCTTCCTCCTCGGAAGGAGCAGCCCGAACGTATCCAGTTAAAACTCCGGCATCATCTCGCCAACCATAGGTGCTGATATCTTCTGGATGTTTGTTGTAAAAAGTGGGGCGAATGGCGGTGCCTGTGAAGCTGGCATAAGCCTGATTATAGAGCACATCCATCTCAGGGACCTCCGGCAAAGACAGGGATTGGTATGCAGGCACAGGCACGTCAACCGGAAAATCCTCCAGCTTGAAGCGATACGTCACATAATTCCATGCGCGTGCATACCCCATTTTGACATAATGCCTGCCCCGCAGAATACTTAAATCATAGCCCTGCTCTTTCATGGCAGCAAAGGATGCAACCGCTGCCTGGTGCATCAAATTTTGCTTGCGATAATCCGGGTGAGTGACCACCGCGCCAATTCCGCCCACTTTGAGTTGAATGTCTTCCATTCGCATCTGGTAGCCCCACACCCCCCAGTGATGCACCAGTTGATCCCCGTCAAAAACCAATCTGGAAACCTGCCAGTCGTAGTGGCTGTTGCCGATGTAATTATCACAAAACGCATCCACGTATTGTCCCTGGGCAAACTGATCAGCGGTCAGTTGCCCCATCTGACGCAGATGCAAAGTCTCGTTCGGAACGACAAGTTTTATCGTTGACATGCTTATTCTCCTGTTAATCTTTGGTTTTCTTTTAACAAAACGATCAACCGCTTCTCAATTCGTTGGATAAATTCTAATGGAGGTGTATTTCCTATCAAGCTTGGGTCATTTAATACAAAGTTGGCCATTCCAAGGCCACGAGCTGCAATGAATGAATCAATCTCACCAGGATACCGTTCAGGCCAGGGAGCAATCTGAGAATACCCTGTTCGAAATGCCTCTCTTAAAACAGAATAGGACTCGTTTAAAAAATAATACAAGGTGGTTGCGATATCCTGCACCGGCCAACCTAACATCAGGTCTTCAAAATCGATAGGCGAGAGTACTCCACGTGAAACGCGCACATTCCATTGATGCAGGTCCCCATGCAGAATGCGCATCGGTTCAGCGCTGGCTTTCAGTCGATCGATGGATTCCTGTGCCCAGGCAATGCCATGCTCGTAGATGGCTCGTCGTTCAGGCGGGAACAGGTCAGTGTAGACATCCTCAAACAGTACCACCGGCTCCGGAAAGGGAAATACCTGGTCGAATTTCAACAGTGACAACTGACTGGCTGGCTGGTAGTTGGATGCATGCTGATGGAGCCTTGCCATCAACTCTCCTAATTTTGAAAAGTTTTCGGGGGTTATATCTTCCGCCAGATCTTTCCCGGGCACCCATGAGAAAACAGCGCACAAACGAGGTTCCGGGACACCATCTAAACTTGCTTCCACAACCAGATCCCCATTATTGGAGGGGATCGGTCTGGACACTCTCAGATTGGTATCCCTGGACAACGCGGCCAACCAATCCATTTCAGCGGTCACATGATCCATGGTATGACCGCCTTCCGGTACGGTCACGCGCAGGACGAATTTTCGGCCATCCATGGTATCCACGCGAAAGATACCATTCATGTCGTTGGTGATCAGGCGCACACGCGAGACGTCCAAATCATACTGAGTAAGTGCATGCAAAGCCAGCTGACGCAACCGCAACGCCTGACCGCGTTCCGTGAGGGAACTGAATGGTTTCATATATTAAGAATATCCGATTTTCTGGAATGAGCAGGAAAATCGGATATTCAATTGTATTAATCAAATTTCCAATGTTCAGAAGATTTATTATTTGGAATCAGGCACCAATCTCAATTCTATTTTTGCGTTTAAGG
>JACZIY010000672.1 GCA_014860845.1 Anaerolineaceae bacterium | reverse complement strand
TCCCACCAGTGTATTTGATATGGTGGATGCGATTGGGGAGCGCAATATCCCCAAAGCGGCCCAATTATTGCATCGTTTACTGGAGACGGAGATGCCCATTCCTTTATTTGGGATGATTGTCCGCCAATTCCGACTTTTGATTCTGGCACGCGAGGTGATCGATCAGAGTGGGCGTAAACCGCAAATTGAAAAAGCACTCAAAGTTCACCCGTTTGTGGCGGAAAAACTGGAAAAGCAAGCCTCTTTATTTAATATGAATCAACTAAAAGAAATTTATCATCGCTTATTAACCACCGATGAATACATGAAAACCGGACAGATGGATCCCAAAATTGCCATGGAAATGTTCGTTAGCGAAATGTCGACCGTTTGATCAGGCACTAATCTTGCAACGTTAATGTGATCAAAACCCTTATTTTCTGAAACAGGGTTGTAGTTCTGAAGGCAGAACTACACGCTGGAACCTGTTTCACAAGCAAAAAAGGACGGATGTTATGCAAAAATGGCGCTGGATTTTAACGACTCTGATATTGTTTAGCTTGATCGTGGGGATTCAACCGATCGACACAGTGGCTGCACCTCCTCCCCCGGAGGAACAGGCTCTGGATGAAAGTACACCGGAACCGAAGGAATTTGAACCAGGTTTGGTACAAGCTCTGGAAGATCGCTTACAACAGATTGCAATGGCAAAAACTGAAGTATTGGCATTTGTACTCTTTGAACCATATATTGACTATGTAAATTACTCCGCAGATGGTCAAACCGCTCTGCTGTGGTTGGGATTACGTGATCCGCAAACAGGCGAAGTGGTTGATACCGAACCTGGTCTGGCGATTGCCAAAGTCGACGGTATTCAGAAGGCGTTGGACGGCAGTGATAACTGGGATCTGACCTTGCAAGCTGATATGGACTGGCAAACCCAGTTTGATACCCTGCCAGAAGATTTGGTTTCGGATGACTTACGAGACCGTTTTTATTCAGAACCGGTATCAGACACTAAAGGTGGAACCGTCTATCGAGGTTATAAACTCCCCTGGGCGGGTGGTGTTGCCCACCGTATTACCGGCAGCATCGGTCATTTTTTGCTGTATTATTCCTGTTCGGAAGCATCCTGCCGATATGCGTATGATTTCTCCAGTCGTACCGCCACCACACCGGCTACCATGTTCCCCTTGTTGGCTTCAAAAGGTGGTACCGTATACAAATGGCGTGATGATGTGCCCAATAACAGTGAAACAGGTTCGAATTATGTTGTGATCAAAGACGAATCTACTGTACCGACGACCTATCAACTTTATTTACACATGGCACAATACACGATCCCACAGAATTTGAAAGTTGTCGGAGCACAGGTTTTACAAGGACAATTTATCGGTAATGTGGATGATACCGGCTATAGTACCGGTCACCATTTACATTTCCATGTTCACACCAATTATGCATCCTATTGGGGTAATTCCGTCGATATCCGTTTTGAGGATGTAGACACCAATGATGGCACTCCCCG
>JACZIY010000671.1 GCA_014860845.1 Anaerolineaceae bacterium | reverse complement strand
GCTGGAGGTATGGCAGTCGCCCGAATATGTGCAATTCCGCGAAAGATTGCAGGTGTTTGATTTTTCGTTCTGTACCTATTGCAACAGCTGCGACATGGCCGAAGCAAACCTGGAAGACTGCTTTGGCAACGACCATCCCACCTGCGGGGGTTGCTTGTGGGCGCAGGGTTTTATTCAGTGCCCGTGAAAACGATGGTTAAAGCTGACAGCTGATGGCGGACGGGGGACGGGAGACGGGGGCAGGGACAAGCCACAACCCCTACATGTAGGCGTGGGTCAGGTTACGGGCATCGCGACGCTCCTGTGCCAGTTGTGGGTCGGATGCGTTGTAAAATTCCCTGGCAAGCATTTTTTCTTTCCTGAAATACCAGACGGGCGTATAATAGCATGTATGCAAGATAATGTAGTGATAATTACCGAAGAAACAAGTGTCTCTGATCCAGCCGATGATGTTCATCGACGTAGACTCCTCATTTAATCCTGGATGAGTCAAGCGCTAAGCCGCACAGCCAGGAGGATGAAGAACTGGAGGTGCCGACAGAATGGCGCGCAGCAAAAATATTTTTCAAATTTCGCCCCGAAACACCAGGTTATTTGCCTGTGGCGACCTGTTTGCAATCCACCTGATGGTGGTTATCTTTTATACCGGTGTTCGTCTGGCATTTGATGCGCCGGAAGTGGTCCCTGGTCCGGACTTCTCCATCTCGCCAGCCCAACTGCCGTTGTACACCACCCTTTCGGTGGGCCGTTAAGAATTTTTTGCAAAGCGGGAGCAACGCTCACCATTGATGCAATGGTTGATGAAGTGGTACGGGCAAAGACCGGAGAGCGGAGTAATTAACCCAGTAGGAAGATGTAACAATTTTCACTTAAAGTGACAAAAATAATAGAGAAATTGACAGGAGGCTATTCAATGGAAGAAATACTTAACAACATCAGCGACGATCATTTTGTTGCCAACTTTGAAGAGTTGGTGATCGAGAACCAGATTCAGACAGCGATCGATATGCTCGCCACGGCAGAGGATGAAGAACAGATGCTCGTGATCCGGGAAGCTCAGCCGGTATTGCTGGAACGCTTTGTGCAAGCGCTCGATCGGGAAGACCGCATTGAGGTCATCGAGCAATTGAACGCTGATGCACGCGCCAGCCTCCTGCAGGTGCTCGAGGAATTAGAGCAGCTTGGCCGCGTTGAGGAGCCAGACCAACCCATGCAGGAGGTCGAGAGCGCTGCCGATCTGATCGAAAAAGCGATGGAAGAGGTATCGGAGTGGTTTCCGGTGCCGGAGACCACCCCGGAGGGATCAACGATCCCATCGGGCGAAATGCACTTCACCATCGTGGGTGAGCATCTGCGTCGATCCACACCCGAAACCGCCTTGGTTTCGGTCTACTCGAATCCGAGCAGCGCGGCGCAGCGCGATCGGCTGGAAGCTCTGGGGATTGATGACCACATGCTCGAATCAGCGTTGGACCCGGATGAGATTTCACGTCTGGAGTATGAACAGGGTGAACAACAGGCGTTTATCGTCTTGAAACGCCCGAAACAAGAGGCCAATGCAAGGCCTGAAGTACTCGAAATTTCTTCGATTGGCATGCTCTTTCAACCCAATCGCCTGATCATCGTCGTGCCAGATGATGAGCCATTGCTCGAAGAAGGTGATCGGGCTGAGACATTACGAACACTGCTCCTGCGCATCATGGCTTCCGTTGTGAACGAATTCATGTTGGAACTCAAGCGTGTGAAACGTACCTCCCGCGAAATTCAGACCCGGCTTAGCCAGTCGATTGGCAACCGCGAGCTGCTGCGTATGTTCAGCCTGAGCGAAGGGCTGATTTATAACATCAATGCCATTGAAGGAAATGGTCGCGCACTGTCCAGGTTACGGCACTTATCCCTCCGGCTGGGCTTCAACGAGGAAGAGATGGAATACCTGGATGATATAGTAATTGACAACAATCAATGCAGTCGCCAGGCTGAGGTTTTCTCGACGGTTTTGGGAGGTCTGCTGGACGCGCGTGGCAATATCATCAACAATAACATGAATCTCCTGCTCAAAAATCTGACCATCATCAACGTGGTGTTCCTGCCGCTGGGTGTGATTGCGGGTATGGGCGGCATGTCGGAGTATTCGGTTTGGCTGGCAGAATATGGCATTGATTGGCGTATTGGTTATCTGGCCTTTACTGTCGGCATGCTGGTGTTGGGAGTTGTCACCTGGTGGCTGGTCAGTAAGCTGGTGGATCGTTGGGGTGCCACAGATAACACAAAATATACAACCAGGGGAGATCGGACCCTGCGATAAATACTGGATCAATTGCAACGCTCAAAGTTCAAAGCTCAAAGCTGACGGCGGACCGCTGACGGGGGACGGGGGTGCACGCAAGGGGCGACCACAAGGGTACGCCCCTACGATGGAAATCACGTTACCCGTAGGGGCTGTGGCTTGTCCCTGCCCCAATGGGGAGACCACAATACCCATAGGACCCACGGGGGTGCGCCCCTACAGGTCGTGGTGGAATGACACCTGTGGTTTCAACCACAGGCTGTCAAGATTCAAACCCTCTAAAGAAGGTTGGGAATGACAACCGATTTCAATCGGCTTGATTTTAGCAGACACGGATTTTAATCCGTGGTATGGATGGCATAAGTTCCGGGGTGCACGCAAGGGGCGACCACGAGGGTGCGCGAATGGGGCGACCACAAGGGTTACGCCCCTACAATTCTTTGCAAATGGCGTGGCAAGATGTTATGCTAAAAATTGCCACCTTTCAGACGTCTGATTGAACAAAAGGGGGCGACCACAAGGGTTCGCCCCTACTGAATGGAAAACCGAAGAGCATGTTTATAGAAAGGTAATTAAAAATGTCGGCAGAAATGAAAATTGAATTATTATATTTTGAAGATTGTCCAAACTGGGTATATGGTCTCGAAAATCTCAATTCTGCTTTGAAAGATGAAGGGATACACGACACAGATATTCAACTTGTTCTCATTAACAATGAAGAAGACGCAACGAAAGAAAAATTTCTGGGATCACCCTCATTCCATATCAATGGACAGGATTTGTGGCCCGATGAACGAACATCCTACCAGGTTGCCTGTCGAGTTTATCATACGGAAAATGG
>JACZIY010000670.1 GCA_014860845.1 Anaerolineaceae bacterium | reverse complement strand
GCGTAAGAATAGTTCGAGTAAATCATATTCTTTTGCAGTCAAATTTATTGTTCTACCCCCACGATTTGCCTGACGAGTGGATGTGTCTAATACCAGATCAGCCATACTTAAAGTTAATGTTCTTTCAGACTTTGTCCTTCGAAGCAATGCTCTGATTCGCGCAGTCAACTCCTCAATTTCAAAAGGTTTGACCATATAATCATCAACGCCAGCATCGAGTCCCATTACTCTATCACTGGTTGTATCCTTTGCTGTCAACATGATGATAGGGACATTATCTTCTGTCGAGCGAATTCGATCACAGAATTCCAGCCCATCCATTCCAGGCAACATCCAATCAAGAATTATTAAATCGGGATGGAATTTTGTATATTCATTTATTCCCTTCTCGCCATCTAATGCAGTCTCCACATTATAACCTTCATAAGTTAAAGTTCTTTTTAGGACTCTTACAATGGCTTGATCATCTTCAACGATTAAGATCCGCTCATTCATGATCTTCCCTCCCGCAGTTTTTAGTTTATCCTGATAAATTCTTAAGATTTTTTAACATAAAACTTATTATAGATTATCTTTTACAAGGAAAAAAGGGGAAATGAATTTTTTCTTCTGATTCATATTATTTCGTTCTTGAATAAGTCGATCTTCTAATGCATTATAATCATCACATGAAAAGTGACGTTATTCAACCTGCAATTTTGATCGAAACAAACCATCAATTATTGGACATGATTTCAAAGATAAGAGAACAGGCTTTCATTGGAGTAGACACAGAATCGAATAGCCTCTATGAATACCAGGAAAAAATTTGCCTTATCCAATTTTCCACCATTGACCAAGATTATTTAGTTGACACTATAAAACTGAAAAATTTATCACCATTAAATGAAATTTTTTCAACGGACGACATTGAAAAAATTTTCCACGCAGCGGAATATGATTTAATGTGCTTGAAAAGGGATTTTCATTTTGAATTTAATAATATCTTTGACACCATGATCGCATCCAGAATTCTGGGATTCAAATCAATAGGACTGCAATCGTTACTTAAAGACTATTTTGATGTTAATGTTGAAAAGAAATATCAACGCGCAAATTGGGGTAAAAGACCTCTTTCAAATGACATGCTGCGATATGCTCAAAGTGATACACATTATCTGATTAATTTACGCAAGATCCTCCTAGAAAAATTAAAACAAGAAGATAAATGGGAATTAGCCACTGAAGATTTTAAGAGAATTACCTGTGTAGATGCATTTGTCAATAATAAAAATAACGATCATTATTGGAAAATTATTAAAGGGAATTCATTATCCCCGCAACAGGAAAATGTATTAATTGAGATTTACTTCTTAAGAGAAAATCTTGCCAGACAATTGAATCGCCCACCCTTTAAGGTGTTTGGAAACCAGACAATCGTCGATTTAGCAAAAAAAATGCCAAATAATGAAATTTTATTAAATAACATCAGCGGGTTATCTCCGAAATTGATTCAAAAATATGGTGAACAAATTTTAAAAGCAATAACATCTGGATTAAATCAGGTTCCTTCTAACAGAAAAGAGAGAATTCGACCAAATCCGCTTTTCCTCCAAAAATATGACGCTTTGAAAAATTGGCGAAGGTTAAAAGGCATTGAATTGTCGGTTGAATCCGATATTGTTTTACCAAAAGAACATATGGAACAAATTGCGCATATAAAAAATTGTGCGCTGTCAGATATTCAAGAAATCATGCAAAATATTCCCTATCGTTTCCAACAATTTGGAAAAGAAATTTTTGCAATTATTGAAGGTATTGACCAAATATGAAAATTCATTTTTTAGGCGCAGCAAGAACAGTTACCGGATCTCAGATCCTGATAGAAGTGAATGGAGCAAAAATACTTTTAGAGTGTGGACTCTTTCAAGGAAAACGAGCAGATACATATCGCTTCAATCAGAGTTTTCATTTTTCTCCCAAAGAGATTGATGCATTACTACTATCCCATGCACACATAGATCATAGTGGAAATATCCCAAATTTAGTTAAACAAGGATATTCAAACCGAATTTTTGCTACCTCAGCAACAGTCAGCCTGGCAGAAATCATGTTAAGGGATTCAGGTCATATTCAGGAGTATGATGTCCAATATGTCAATAAGAAAAGGGCTCGCCGGGGAGAACCCCCAATAGATCCCTTATACACTTACGAAGATGCTGAAATTGCTTGTGACCTATTTACGCCTATTGAATATGATCAAACTTTTGAAGTAGCCAAAGGAGTTATTGTTACGTATATAGATTCAGGGCATATATTAGGATCAGCATCAATCATCCTTGATATTAATGAAAATGGAAAGACGAAGAGATTATGGTTTTCAGGAGATATTGGAAGGGACAGATTACCTTTATTAAAAGACCCTATCATGCCTGAAAACGCAGATTATATGATCATGGAATGTACATATGGTGATAAGACTCATAGAGATCCAGAGACTGCTTTTCTGGAATTCAGAGAAGTGACCATGAAAACGATTGCAAGGGGAGGAAAAATTATCATTCCAGCGTTTGCAGTTGGAAGAACGCAGGAAGTTGTTTATTTTCTCAATCAGATGATTGCAGCTAATGATATTCCCCCCATTCCGATTTATGTGGATAGTCCATTAGCAGTTAACGCTTCCGATATTTTCAAAAAATACGCATTTCTATTTGATGAGGAAACCAAGAAATTTATTCAGGAAGGTAGACATAAAGCTCTAGACAGTCCTTCTTTATATTACACTCGATCCGTTGAAGAATCGAAAAAAATAAATGATGTAAAAGGACCAGCCATTATCATTTCTGCATCAGGTATGGCTGAAGCTGGCAGGATTCTTCATCACTTAAGGAATAATATTGAAAACCCACTCAACACTATCATGATAGTTTCCTGGCAGGCACCTCATACTTTAGGAAGACGTTTAGCTGAACGTCAAAAGACAGTCAGGATTTTTGGACAATTATTTGAAAGAAGAGCTGAAATTGCCACGATCGGAGGTCTTTCTGCCCATGCCGGACAGGATAAATTGCTCCAATACGCAATGAGAACAAGTTCCTCATTAAAGGGCTTATATCTTGTCCACGGAGAAGAGGATTCTGCACAAGCATTAATGGATAGACTTGAAGAAAACCATATTGCCCCTGTTTATTATCCAGATCGATTAGATTACGTTGAAATCTGAGTTTCCTCTGCTATAATTAAAGACGTTTTAGAGGAGAGATGCCGGAGTGGTTGATCGGGGCGGTCTCGAAAACCGTTGTGGTCTTTTAGGCCACCGAGGGTTCGAATCCCTCTCTCTCCGCAAAAATAAAAAGCTGTTCACAAATTCATACGAACAGCTTTTTTATTTGGTAACAAATTTATTTATAAATCTTCTTGTTTTGATACAACCATTCCTTCAAGAATGATTTCTAAGGCCATTGTATGGCTGCAACGACCTCGGCTTTGAAAAAATTCACAATCGCAGGTCCATTGACCATTATCATATGTCACATGATGAGGATTATTCTCACCACCTACTTCAACTTCAAATTTTTTCACCGAGAACCGATCTTTTTGTTGAGCATATCTTTTAGCTTTTTCTATTTTTCCAATCATCCCATAATCCATTAGTATTCATTCTCCTTTCAAGAAATTTGAGTTTAAGAAACAAAAAGCACGCGAAATAGCGTGCCTTCTAAGTTTGATATGTCAATAAAACAATTGTCTTCATGAAATCTCCTGATTAATTCAATAATACGAATGTTATCGGAAAATGTCAACACAATTTTTGAAACAAAATTGCATCTTCGCCATCAATGTAATACGATTTCCAAACTTCCTGGATAAAGTATCCGTTCTTCTCATATAAGTGAATCGCTTTTGAATTACTTTTACGCACCGTCAACTTTATTTTCTCAACGTTCATTCTATTTTCACATTCCCCTAATAACCGCTGAGCGATGCCTCGATTCTGGAATTCGGGAAGAACAGCAATCGTAGTAATCCATCCAGTAGATTCTTTGTTATTTATATTACCGGCAATAAATCCAATAAAATTCTCAAGAAATGTTGCTTTAATTCGGATGATTCCTGGAATTGTCAGCACACCAATTAAATCCAGTAGAGGCCAATTATCTATTGGAAAACAAATTTTTTCCAATTCACGTAAACTATTCAAATCCTTTAGTGAAGCTACCCCGATGTTGATCATAGAAAAAACGAGACCTCCCTTTTTCAGGGAGGTCTGGAAAAATTAATCAGATTTTTTATTTTTTGAGACAAAGTCAGACAACAAACTGGTAAATTCCATCGGGAATATATACTTTGTTGCTGGGTTTGAAGCCATTGATTTTAGAGTCTCAAAATATTGAAGAGTCATTGTTTGAGAATCAATACCCTTAGCGATGGAAAATATCTTTTCAAGAGCATCGGCATAACCTTCAGCCCGCAATAATTGTGCCTGTCTTTCACCTTCAGCCACCAAAATAGAGCTTTCTTTAACACCTTGCGCTTTTAAGATCGCTGCTTGTTTTTCACCGTCTGCAACATTAATATCGGATTCTCTTTTACCAACCGATTCAGTAACAACAGCGCGTCGAGTTCGCTCAGCTGTTAACTGTCTGTTCATGGCATCCTGAACATCGCGTGGAGGGGTGATCTCTCGAATTTCTACGTTTGTAACCTTTACGCCCCACCGCTCAGTTACTTCATCAAGCCTTACCCGTAAAGAAGTATTAATGGTTTCTCTTTCGGATAAAACGCCATCCAACATGATCCCACCGATTACCGAACGTAAGGTGGTCGTCGCAATACCTTGCGCTGCTAATTCAAAATTACCTACAGCTAGTACAGATTGAATTGGGTCAACGACTTTGTAATACCAGAGAAAATCGATATTAATAGGAGCGTTGTCATTCGTGATCGATGTTTGTGCAGGAATCTCGCGGACCTGTTCTCGTAAATCTACACGCACAGCACGATCTACAAAAGGTATTAATATGACCAAACCTGGACCCTTTGCACCAATACTTCGACCTAAACGAAACACAACCAGTCTTTGATATTCTGGGACAATTTTAATGGCTGACCAAAGAAACAGAAGTCCAAGAACAATTATTGCCCCGATAAGGCAAGTCAATACGGAAAAATCAAAATTCATTACATCCTCCTATCAGATTTTTGGATTTTTTCTACCCAAAGAACCAAACCTTCTTTTCGAACTACTTTAATTTTCTCTCCTTTATCGATCTTATATTCACTTCTTGCACTCCATTCTTCCCCTGAGACATAGGCAGTTCCATCCTGGAATATATTTGTTCTTGCATCACCATTTGCCCCAATAATATTGGCTGGATCAAAATCTGGTTTTCTATCGATAGCCTCAATGATTTTCTTTACTATGATCCATAAAATTGGAGCGTTTAAGAAAATCACCACGATTGCTATTACTGGCGAAACAGCAAAACCACCAGATTCAGATTTGAAAATCATATAAGAGCCGATATTTAGCAAAGCAATCGAGACAATCAGGTAATAATCTTTTTTGGTCTTTCTATATACAAAAATCAACGGGATGAATGGAATTAATATCAACAGTGCCCAATAATTACTTGGGTTTGAAATAATTCCATAACCAGCCAAAATCATGCAAAATAATCCAATGATTTCCACGATTCCTGTACCGGGGGTAAGCAATGCCAGAACTGATAAAACAAATCCTACAACAAGGAGGACATA
>JACZIY010000669.1 GCA_014860845.1 Anaerolineaceae bacterium | reverse complement strand
CTAAGGGCAAAACGTGCAAACGCTCCCGCCGCGCCAGCCATCCACTCTTCGCCATAGCGCGTCTCATACATCTTATTGCTCACTAACCTGCCTTTCAGCGGTGCCGTCTTCCCGGCATACTTCCCGGTCAGCAAGCCACCTCCCAACGGACTATACGGTGTCACCGCCAGCCCCTGCGCCTGCGCCAACGGCAAAATCTCTACCTCTGCCTGCCGTTTCACCAGGTTGTACATGGGTTGGATCACCTCAAAGCGCGTCAACTGCTCGTAGCGCGAGATCCCCAGCGCCTTCATGATCTGCCAGGCAGAGAAATTGCTGACCGCCGGGTAAAGGATCTTGCCCTGCCGCACCAGATCGTCCAGGCTGCGTAAGGTCTCTTCGATGGGGGTGTGCTCGTCAAAGTGGTGGATAAAATACACGTCGATCCAATCGGTATTCAGGCGCCGCAGACTCTTCTCCACCGCCAGCTGGATGTTGCGACGACTGGCACCGCGTGCATTGGGATCACTTCCTGTCGGGTAATACACCTTGCTGGTGATGATCACCTCCTCGCGCTCGGTTGCGATGAACTTCCCCAGCAACTCTTCTGACCGCCCACCGGCGTACACATTCGCGCAATCAAAGAAATTGATGCCGGCTTCACGACAGCGCCGGTACATCTGCTCCGACGTCTCCTCATCCGCGTCCCCGCCAAACGACATCGTCCCAAAACACAGCTCCGAAACCTGCACCCCGGTCCGTCCCAGATATTTGTACTTCATATTCCCGTCCTCCTATCCGCGTGAAAGCCCAATCACGCGTCTGCTTTACCCTTATTATAGAATCAACTTAGGTGAAAGGTCAAAGGTCAAAGGTGAAAGGAAAAAAATTTATCCATGAAGGAAAATTATGTAGGAGTGACAGGAGATCTACTTTTTTAAAGGGGGATAACACTGGAGGCCAACGAGTTGGCAACCAGAGGGATTGCATCTAAAGGTGAAATATCCCAACCTATTTCAATCGGTTTAACCCCTCGTAACCCCGGGTTTAAACCCGGGGGTGTGTGAAAGGTTGTCCATCCGGGGTAGAGGCCGATAACCAGATTCTTGAATTCAATAAGCTAATCCGGAAAATTAATTGACAAAGAAGTAATGATTCGTTATCCTTTACAATATGAAACGTGATGAAGTATTGAGTGCACTTAAACAAAACAATATCCTGGCTGAACAATTTGGGATAAAGTCACTCTATTTGTTTGGTTCAACAGCCCGTGATGAAGCGCGACCAGATAGTGATGTGGACCTGCTGGTTGAATTTAATCGTCCATTGGGTTTGTTTGAATTCATTGAATTACAACAAAAGTTAGAATCGATTCTAGGGTGTAAAGTTGATCTGGGGACGAAAAGATCTCTAAAACAGCAAATTAAGGAAGAAGTATTACAGGGGGCGATCCTTGTCACCTAGAGATTGGCATACCCGTATTCAGGATATGCTTACGTGCTGTTA
>JACZIY010000668.1 GCA_014860845.1 Anaerolineaceae bacterium | reverse complement strand
GCCTGTGCGGAAGATTTCACCAGCGTCGTAATAGTAAAAGGGCGTGAAATGCTTGAGGAATTCAAAGTTCTCGTTCATTCCGGCAATAATGGATATGAAATATGAGCCCAGAATGATCCCTACTGCTATGGAACCAGAGCTCTTATACCTTTTCAAAGCACAGCCCAGTAATAAACCAGCTGCCAGGAAGATTAGTTCAATCATGAACATCGCTTGCATTTCCAGTGCTAGAAAATCATAGAAGGCCTGGTCAGGATTGTACGATTGCACAGCAACAATTGAGAAGCCCCAGGTAATCAACACGAACAGGATGCAGTTGACCAGAACAGCCAATGCTTTAGCTGTCACCACACGGCTACGTGATACTGGTAGAACTAGAGAAAATTCGACGGTTTTATCTCGTTCTTCTTTGGAGATGATATCGCTACCCCACATGGCAGCAGCAATAGAGCCAACCAAAGCTAAATAGGGAAACATAATCCCATAAAATCCCGACAAAGTCGTCAAATTGAAGGCATTCATGCTCATCATTTCCATCACCACTGGTGGTATGGAATCCAGAATTTTCAACATTTCTGGGTCACCAGCATATGCGGAAAACTCGGTAATTGCACTCAGAACTAATAAACCAATGATCAAACTCCAGAGCATTAATGACTTAAGGTTAGCTTTTATTTCTCGAAAAAAGATGTTCAAAAAAAGCCTACTACTGAAATCGGTTGAATATCGCGGGGGAGATACAACGGAGATTTTTTTGAGATTGAGGCCAACATCTATATATACAAATCGCGTTTGTTGTAGACCCAAAAGGCTGCAATGAGCGCTACCACTACGATGGCGAATGAAATGGCCAGATAGGTAGTATCCAATTGACCTGAGCGGAATAGGTTTCCAGCGTCATAATAGTAAAAGGGGGTGAAATGTTTGAGAAACTCAAATTTATCATTCATGCCAGCAATCACCGACATGAAGTAGGTTGCCAGAATGATTCCCGTGGCGGTGGAACCGGAACTTTTGTACTTTTTCAGCGCACAGCCTAACATCAATCCGATCGCCAAAAAGATCAATTCCATCATAAACATCGCCTGCATCTCAAGCGCCAGAAAATCATAGAATGCCTGATCGGGATTGTAGGATTGCACTGCCACAACCGAAAATCCCCATGTAATCAAGACAAAAACAATACAATTCACCAGGGCTGCCAGGGCTTTGGCAGTCACCACACGGCTGCGGGAAACAGGCAGTACCAGAGAGAACTCAACTGTCTTATCCCGTTCTTCTTTGGAGATGATATCGCTACCCCACATCGCAGCCGCAAAAGCACCCATCAAACCAAAATAGAGGAACATCAGACCATAAAAACCCGTCAGGGTGGTCAGGTTGAAAGCATTCATATTCATGGCTTCCATCACAGCCGGTGGCAGGTTATCCAGAATTTTTAGCATTTCCGGGTCACCGGCAAAAGCGGAAAATTTGGAGACGGCGATCAGAATCAATAGCACGATGATGAAGCTCCAGATGAGCAGGGATTTTAGATTGGCTTTTAATTCACGTAGAAAAATGTTCATGAACCCTCCTTAAGAAACCGCATGGATATCGCGATGGAGATACAACCAGTAACCGGTTACCAGAGCGATGACCGTGATCGCCACATTGATCAGTACTAATGGGGTGTTTAGAGTTGCATTATTGACGATGTAAGCTGGTTCAAAGTGTTTGAATGGTGTGATGTATTCCAGCTTAACATCCCCAAACACGCCACTAAAAGCACTCAGCACGTAGGAACCGAATGCGAGACCCAGTGAATAGGGCGTGACACTGCGCACGCGTTTGACCAATAAAGAAACCATCAGCCCAACGCTGAAGAAAAAGAGCTGGAAAAGGATAACACTGAAAAGCAATAACAGCAGTGTGGGTAAATCATACTCTTTACCTTCCGAGAATATGGAGATGGCTGTGAACATACTGATCCACATAACCACATCCGTCAAGAGCATACTGGCTAAAGCAGCCATTAATTTACTGGTGAGGATATTAGAACGGCTGACAGGCCTTGTTAACAGAAAATCAGCTGTCATCTCGGTTTCTTCAATGGAGACCAATCCAAAGCCATAATTGCCTGCCTGGATCGCCAGAAGGAGCTGGATGAACAAGAAATAGAAGCTGATGTATCCCAGCACCGTATCGTAATTCATATTATTCATACCAAAGGCGATTAATAATTCTTTGGGAAACTTTTCCAGCACCTGGTTCATCATCTCAGCTTGATCGGCAAAAACAGAGAAGAAGGAGAAGAAGACAAAGAGCAGTGCTGATACTGACAGCGACCAGGTGATCACTGATTTGATCCGAATGAGAAATTCGTGTTTAAAAATCATTTTATTCATGATCGCTGCCTATTCGTAGTAGTGCATGAAAATTTCTTCCAGCGTTGGTTCTTCAATAATGACATCGTCCAGTTGTAAACTGCTAACCTTCTGTACCATCGCATTGATATCACCTTTGAAGAAGAAATTAACCGATCCATTTTCAGTTTGCACATTGGTTACGCCAGGGGTATCAAAGAATTCAGGGGTAAGTCCGTTGGCAGTCACACTGATTTTTTTATAGTTGTTTTGTTGTAATGAACGGATATCGGAAATCTCCACCATGCTGCCTTCGCGGATGATACCGACCCGGTTGCATAAGCGTTGCACTTCTCCCAAAATGTGTGAGGAGAAGAAAACAGTTACACCGCGTTTGTTTTCTTCTTTGATCAGGTCGAAGAATTTGCGCTGCATGAGGGGATCCAAACCACTGGTGGGTTCATCCAGGAAGAGCAGTTTGGGACTATGCAACAAACCCTGCACAATTCCGACCTTCTTCTTATTGCCGTAAGAGAGATCGCTGATACGGCGGTTCATCTCCAATTCCATTATTTCAGAAAGATATTTCATCCTCTCGGTAAAATTACCTTCATAAAAACTGGCGGAGTACTTGAGCAGGTCGATCACTTTCATGCCTTCGTAATAAAAGACTTCCGATGGCAGATAACCGATGGATCGCCGGATCTCGGGTCCATGTTTGGTGACATCCAACCCGAAAACCTTGCCTTCCCCTTCGGTGGGGTGGATCAACGATAGCAGCAGGCGGATGGTTGTGGATTTTCCAGCGCCGTTGGGTCCGATGAAACCAAAAATTTCACCTTCCTCTACGTTGAAAGAAACATCCACAATCCCGCGAGACTTGCCGTAGAACTTGGTCAGATGGGAAAC
>JACZIY010000667.1 GCA_014860845.1 Anaerolineaceae bacterium | reverse complement strand
ATTGGTCTCTGAATGATCAGATTATTTTCTTTACCCACCAAAACAACTCGGCCGGAAGCCTTCCATATATCGTCGGGAAACGAATTGAGGATGCAGGGGTAAACCTTGAATTTAGAATTCCACCTTCAGGGCAACCAAGTTTCAGCCCATCAGTGGATTCAGTCGTTTCCCCCGACGGCCAATGGTTCGTGTTTGAAAGTTGGCCAGATGGTGTAAATCATGATATTTACATAGCGACGATTAATGGTGCGAATTTAGCTCAACTTACCACAGACTCAAGTTTTGATTTTGGCCCGGATTGGCGGCCATAATTTCATAAATTATTCGATCTCACTTTGAGTTTTTCTGAATCCAATTTTTCTCATCACGTTCAACAGTTTTGGTAATACAAAATGATAGATTAAATAACCAATTTTATTAACTGGAAAATCCCAAGCACCAACTGTCTTGATAAAAGTTCCGCCAAACCCAAGTTTAAATTTATACACTCCCCACATTCTATCATTTTCATTTAATTCATCCGGAGCGCCCCAAAAATCATAAATTTTACAATTTTTTTTTCTTGCTCTTTGGATTGCTTTCCATTGGAGTAAATAGGTAGCCATCAGATTCCGATTTTTCTCCGAAGACATTCCATAAACATAATATGCTTTTCCTGAAAAAAAATAGATGATTACTGCTGCTAATATTTCCCCATCCAATTCTGCAATAATCGGTTCACATAATTTTTTATCGAAGAATTTTTTCCATAAATTTAAATAATAGCTTTTGGACCTGATGACAAAGTTATCACGTAATGCAGTTTCTGCGAAAAGTTTGAATAATTCCTCAAAATCAGATTCATCACCAATTCTTACTTTTACACCTTTTCTCTCGCTCAAGCGGATGTTATAGCGTGTTTTTTGCTTCATATCCTTCAGAATTTCTTCATCAGTTTTTTCGAGAGATATGACTATTGTATTTCGAAACTGAATTTGTTCTTTAGATTCAATCCAGTTATTCTTTCTCAATAAATCTGGAAAATTTGGATCAAAGTTAAGGAATGAATAATCTTCAATTCTTTCGACCTGCATTTCGGTTACTAAGTCAGGATCTATCTTTATGAAAATCCCTTTTCTATTTCTTGAAAATATCTGTAATCCTAAAATTACCTCGCTGATCCCTTCATAATCTCTTGTGTTCAGCATGGGACCTTTAGGACAATAATGCACTTTTGCAGATATGAGACTTAATATTTTTACAGTTCTTTCTAATACCATAGCACCAGCCATGATATTTCCCTGTAAATCTTTCCATAAAAGATAAAATGGTTCCCAACCGTTTTCTCTCTTTACATCAGCCCATAAACTGGATTGAAGGAAATGGGCATCATTAAAAATCTCAATACATTTATTCCAAGTATTTACATCTATGATTTCATAATTTTTTAAAAATTTCATCAATTTTCCTGAAATTCAACTAAACCTAATAATCTTTTGTAAATATTCTAACTGAGATCACCACGGACTTTCTGGAAAATGTTAATCATTTTGTATAAAAACGGATTATATACTCTATCATAAGCCGGAGAGGCCCTTTTTATGACTCCACCAAATCCCCGTTTAAATCGATACACTCCCCACAATCCGTCATCTCTGGAATTGAAATCCCTCTCTAGAGTTTCCTCATCATCATCGGGAATACCCCATAAATCATAGGATATACATCCATGAGATTTAGCCCATTTCATCGCTTCAAATTGCAATAAGTAGGTAGGCATTCTATTCCGTTCTAAGTTATTGGAAGCTCCATAAAAATACCAGGAACGATTACCATTTCGAAAAACCATGAGTCCCGCTAAAGCGGTTTGATTATATTTTGCGATCAATAACGCAACTTTATTAATGGGACTAAATAAATCATATGCTAATTGATAATATTTCTTTGAGTGAACACCAAAATTATCGCGTTCGCTTGTGTCCAGCATCAATTGATGAAAGGCTGAAATATCATCAGTTTTTTCAATTTGAATTCCCTTTTTTATCGCCAGTTTGATGTTGTACCTGGTTTTTTGTTTCATTCTCCCCAACCAATCATTCTCACTCCCCTGTAAATCTATTTCGATGGTACTTCCTGGTTGGATTGGTTTAGACACTCTAAATTTTTTATCAATCGGATTTTGAACATAATCACGAGCAAAGCAATCTTTTTCGTATTTGAGAAAAATTGCCTTATGTGAGATACAAAATTCATCTATTGATTTCCAAAGATCAATATCTTCTGGTTTTATTCTACTTTTAGGTATATAAGCAATTTTGAACCCTAATGGTAAAGTTCTCATCAATAATTGAAAAACATAACCCTCATGTTCTAACCTATAAGGTGTCCAGCCAAATTCTGATTTTAATTCTCCCCATTCGTATGTTTGTAGAATATGTGGATTTTCTATTGAGGAAAAGATTTCATCCCAAATGATATTATTGATCAAATTCATATTAATTGATGGTATTCAAATCAGCAGGTGGTGTTTTTCGAACTTGCGCCCCAGGTATTTTTTCGTCAAAAATATTAACTATTTCTGAAATATTTCCTTTTGTAGCCAAATTGATTAATTCGTTCACCACTTTTTCAACTTCTTCTGAAGGCAAATCATCTTGATTTGATAAATGGTAGATGTCTGGATGATTTGTTCTCTGAAAAGTCAAACCCTCATCCCATAAATCTTCTTCTAATTTTTCGCCAGGTCGAGAACCTGTAAAAACGATTTCTATGTCTCTCCCTGGTTCCAATCCAGATAAGCGTATTAAATCTTCAGCAAGATCAACAATTTTCACCTGGTCACCCATGTTCAATACAAATGTCTCTCCGCCTTTGGCCATACCTGCAGATTGCAGCACCAGGTAGACAGCTTCTGGAATTGTCATAAAGTATCTTTTCATATCAGGATGTGTGATCGTTATTGGACCGCCTCTTAGGATCTGTCGTTTGAATAACGGAACTACACTACCTCTACTACCTAACACATTTCCAAATCTAACTACACAATATGGTTTCTTACTTTTTTGAGCTGCTTTTAAAACAATCATCTCAGCAATTCTTTTGGACGCACCCATAACATTTTTAGGTCTGATTGCTTTATCCGTTGAAATCATTACAAACTTATCAACATCAGATTCGAGGCACACTTCGACTAAATTTCTCGTTCCAAAAATATTATTAGTAACTGCTTCTTCGATATTTAATTCCATCATCGGAACATGCTTGTGAGCTGCAGCATGAAAAACGATTTGTGGTTGATGTTTAGTCAGTATTTGCTTTAATCTGATTTTATCTCTCATATCCGCGATGATTGGAATAATTGAAAGACCCGGGAAACTTTCTTTCATATCCATTAAACTTTCAAAA
>JACZIY010000666.1 GCA_014860845.1 Anaerolineaceae bacterium | reverse complement strand
GGGGTGAAGAACCTGGGAGGTTTAGCATGCAATATCGAGCATTAGGAAGAACTGGCTGGCAGGTTTCGACAGTATCATTTGGTGCCTGGGCGATCGGGGGTTCATGGGGGAGTGTGGATGATCAGGAATCGTTGGCGGCATTGCATAAAGCGATTGATCGTGGTGTCAATTTTATTGATACCGCGGATGTGTATGGGGATGGGCACTCCGAGCGGTTGGTGGCGCAGATATTAAAGGAACGCAAAGAAGAAATTCATGTCGCCACCAAAGCTGGACGCCGACTGGATCCGCATGTTGCTGGTGGCTATAACCGTGAGAATTTGACCGCTTTTGTGGAGCGTAGCCTGAAGAATCTGGACACTGAAGCCATTGACTTGCTTCAGTTGCATTGCCCACCGACCGAAGTTTATTACATGCCGGAGACCTTCGGGGTGCTGGATGATCTGGTGCAGGCCGGCAAGTTGCAGCATTATGGCGTGTCCGTGGAAAAAGTGGAAGAAGCCTTGAAGGCAATTGAATATCCGAATGTGAAAACGGTTCAGATCATCTTTAACATCTTCCGGCAACGTCCGGCAGAGTTGTTCTTTAAGGAAGCTTTACGCAAAAAGATTGGTGTAATCGTCCGCGTTCCATTGGCGAGCGGATTATTGACCGGCAAAATGAAGTCCAGCACCACCTTCGAAGCCGATGATCACCGTGCATTCAACCGTCATGGCGAATCATTCGATCGTGGCGAGACCTTTGCTGGTGTGGATTACGAGACCGGTCTACAGGTGGTGGATCAACTGCGTCCCCTGGTACCAGAAGGCTGGAGTATGCCCCAATTTGCATTGCGCTGGATTCTGATGCATGACATGGTTAGTTGCACCATTCCCGGTGCAAAGAACCCCAGACAGGCTTTGGATAATACCGCTACCGCAGATCTACCAGCTATCTCTGCAGAGGTAATGGAGCAGATCGAACAGATTTATACCACCCGCATTCGGGAGTCTGTCCACCATTACTGGTAAAAGTAAGCCATAAGTTTAAAGGTGAAAGTTGAAAGGAAAAACAAGTAGTCAATTCCATTGGTAGAAAGTGTTAGCAAATGAATTTAGTAAGTTTAATCCTATACCCCAGTATGGCATTTGTTTTAACAATTATCCTTGGGTTTTGGTTAAGCCGTTTGGGCCAACCTTATCATCAAGTTGTGTTTAATATTCATAAACTGATCGCGCTCGCGGCAGTTGTGATGGTTGGGGTGGGATTCAGCAACCGGTTCAAATCCGGTGAAGTTCAGTCCGAATGGATCTTGCTGGTGGTTGTGGTCGCACTCATGACAATCATCCTGTTTGCCAGTGGGGCTTTGATGAGCCTGGATAAGCTGGACTATAAATTATTGCGTTTGCTGCACCGGATAGCACCGATAGGTCTGGTATTAGTGGGAGTATGGATGTTTGTTACAGGCTAAATCTGAAAGGCGAAAAGAAAAAATTCCCATTTATGGTGCATTGCACTTGGGGATGAGAAGTCTACATTGAACGGGAAATTGCGACTGTGAATCCGGAAACCAAAAGTGCATTGCACCTGGGAATTAATCACCTGGCGTTGAAGCTAACCTGAAAGTGATAATATGAACTCACCCTTATTACTGATTTCCCATAAAAGTGATAATAAGGTAGTTGCCTTATTACCGAATTATGGATAAAATGATAATAAGGAATTTAACATATTATCAAATCAAGCAAAGTGACCTGAAGATGAAGAAAACAGATTTCTCCAATAATGCACCAGGAAAAATTATCAAGACAACACAAGACTATTACGCCTATATCCCCAATCCATTACCTCCGGAACTATCGTGGACACCACGCTTGATAAATCACTTAACCCAGGCTGAGCGTAGTATCGCTCGTCTGGAAGAAGTTGGACAAGCTTTTCCAGTTCCACATGTTCTTGTGCGTCCATTCGTTCGAAAAGAAGCAGTATTATCGTCTCAAATTGAGGGCACACAAACTACCTTTCAAAATCTATTGCACTATGAAGCGAAAAAATTGACATTTCTGGCTGAAGTAACCGATGCTCATGAAGTTCAGAATTATGTAAAAGCCTTAGATTATGGTATCGAAAGAATTCATGCTCTTCCCATGAGCATGCGATTGATCAAAGAAATTCATGCAATTTTATTGAAAGGCGTAAGAGGAGAACTGTCAACACCTGGAGAAATCCGACGCAGCCAGAATTGGATTGGTCGTCCTGGTGCCACGCTGGAAAATGCTCACTATGTACCGCCACCAGTGGATGAGATGAAAGATTGCCTGTCAGCACTCGAAAAATTTATTCATGAGGATTCGGATCTGCCAGCTTTGATAAGAATTGGTTTAATTCATTACCAGTTTGAAGCCATCCATCCATTCTTAGATGGGAATGGAAGGATAGGACGATTGATCATCACTTTATTGTTAACAACCTGGCATATTCTCACACAACCTTTGCTTAATTTAAGTATTTTCATTGAAAGAAACAAAACTGAATATTATGATCGCTTATTAGGGATTTTGCTAAAAGTGCAGTGGGAAGAGTGGTTATCGTTTTTCTTAAATGGAGTGCATGAACAAGCGCAAGATGCAGTGTTGAAAATAAATGCTTTACAAACATTACGAGTTAAATATCAACAACTATTTTCCAATGATCGTAACCGAGAAAAATTAGGCGAAGTGGTGAACTATTTTATCAGTACCCCTATCAGTTCCATCTCGCAAGCACAGCAGAACACAAATCTCGGGAGTTACACAGTGATACAAAGATATTTTGATAAGTTGCTTCATTACGGG
>JACZIY010000665.1 GCA_014860845.1 Anaerolineaceae bacterium | reverse complement strand
GTATATAATAAATTTATAAACTGTAATAGTACAAAAAATTGGGAGGTCTAATGGCGAAAATATCAGATATCGAAGGTATCGGTCCTAAATATGCAGAATTACTTGCAAAAGAAGGAATCAAAACAGTAGAAGGTCTACTAAAAGTTGCAGCAAAATCTAAGGATAGAAAGAAATTATCAGAGGTATTGCAGATTTCCGACAAATTGATTTTGGAATGGGTAAATCTTGCAGATTTGTTCCGAATCAAAGGTATTGGAGAAGAATATTCCGATCTACTTGAAGAGGCTGGTGTTGATACAGTACCAGAATTGGCTCAAAGGAAACCGGAAAATCTTCTGCTAAAATTAGCAGAAGTCAATGAAACAAAAAAATTAGTTCGCAGATTGCCAGTTTTATCACAGGTAGAAGCCTGGGTTAAACAAGCTAAAGAATTACCAAGAATAGTAGAATATTAGTGACAGAACAAACCGTGACTCCAATAGTCACGGTTTGAATTTAAAGGTTAATATGAATAACCAAAAAAATTCAAAAATATTTTTGTGGCTTGGTATATTAATTGGGGTATTCAGTTCGATTTTCTTAACCCTTTACCAATTAACCAAGAAAAATAATAACAAAGTTTCAACCTTAATTGATAAATATATAAAAATTTCACCAGTTGAAAAATCAACAGAGTTCGTTGACGTTGAAAATTCGCAAACCCCATCAGAAATCCTCAAAGATAACCTGAAGGAAATTAAAGGTATCGGACCAGCAATCGAATCTTTATTAAATGAGAATCATATTTATACATTCTCAGATTTGGGTTCAACAAGTGTTGAGGATTTGAAAATTATTCTGGAAAAGAAGAATCTACGACTGGCTGACCCAGAAACCTGGTCTGCACAGGCTCAACTAGCTGCAAAAAAGCCAAAATAAGAATTAATAAAAAGAACCAAATAATTGTTCTTGGTAGAAATTCGAATCTTAAAATTTTTCAAGATATATTGACTTGTCTATACAAACTCCCTATAATGAAATTGCAGGGAGCTCTGAGAAATTGAATTAGCCCCTCTACCTTAAAAACTAAATCAGAAGTTTGTAGTACCGTGAGAGAAATTCTCCGAAAAGGTGAAACAAACGATTTAGGAAAAGTTTCTAAGTGATAGGATGTAAGTCTTTCATGAATTAGGAGAAAGCAGTTAACTTAGAAAAGGGTAAAGAAAAGCTAAAATTAGGTTACTTAGAGCCCCTGTTTCAATTTAATAGCGTTACTGGCAGGTTGCTGGAAGATTTCAGCTTTGATAATACCTACATAAGGCAAATTGCGGTATCTTTCATTGTAATCCAGACCATAACCAACGATAAATTTATCCGGAAGGTCAAAGCCTTTGTATTGAATAGGTAATTCGATTAATCGATGTGTCGGTTTGTTAAATAAGGTACACACCTTAAGACTGATTGGATTCCGTTCATTCAAATTCCTGAGCAGATAATGGAGCGTCAGACCAGTATCAATAACATCTTCAATGAACAATACATGTCTGCCTTCAATCGGGATGTCCAGATCTTTAACCAACCTGACTACACCGCGTGTTCTGGCGTCATTACTGTAATTACTGATCGCCAGAAAATCAACGTCACAATCGATTTTTACATTGCGTAATAAATCAGCCATAAAAATAAACACCCCTTTGAGTACCCCAACAAATACTGGATATTTATTCCTATAATCCTCATTGATCAAATCAGCTAATTCGGAAATCCGATTTTTAATTTGTTCTTCTGTGTATAAAATTTGACTGATTGCATCATTAATTTTATTTTCTGATTTATTCACACATCACCTCTTTGTGCATCCGTACCATGTAAATTCTGAGCTTCATCATATAAACCATATTTAATTAATAAATCACGGATATCACGTCTTTTCATCAGTTTGATTTTTATTTCTGGATAAAGCTCATTCATCAACCTTAATTTCTTATTTTTAATGGTTGCTAATTGCGGTCTGAGTGTTGTTAATTCAACGAAAAGATCTTGATCTGGTAAATAAAAATCTGGAGAGAAAGCTAATTTAACTTTTCCTTTTTCATTCCATTCTAAATCAAACGTTTTTGGTTCATATTGCCAAACCACGCCATAAAAATCCAGGATTCGGGCAAACATTTCTTCTGCAACGTGAGAAAATCTCACCAATTTTATTTCTTCATCGATAGTCATACAAATCCTATAATTTAATAATCCATTCGGCGATAGAATCTAAATCAATATGATCTGTATTAATCGTTAAATCATACAAAGATGGATCATTCCAATCTGCCTGGTAAAATTTTATAATAAAGTTTTTGCGATTGCGATCGCTTTCTTCGATTTGAGCTTTTGCTGCCTTCTCATTAACATTTTTGGATAATTGAATATTCTTAATCCTTGTATCCATTCCAGCGATTATCTTAAGATGTAAACAATTAGGAAATCCTTTTAAGATTAATTGACTGGCTCGTCCGACAATGACAACATTTCCCTTCTCAGCTATTTCTACAACTACCTGACTGATTGCCTCTCTGAATTTTGAGCAAGTCTCTTCATCAGGACAAATACCTAACAACCCTAATTCATCAATCACCGCCAATGCCATATCTGGAGAACCGATTTTTATAGCAGCCTGATTAATTACCTCCCTCCAAACCAATTTATATCCACTAAGTTCAGCGAGTTTCATTGCCAGCTTACTTCCCCCACTTCCATATTGTCTCGAAATGGTATAAATGGAAAACATGAGTCCTCCTGCTCTCCCGATAATTTGATTATAGCATTCATGCCTTCATTGACAGATTTAAATAATTGTTCGATCATTCTTTATTCAATAAAATGATATATTTAAGTTGTTCAGATTAATAAATTGACAAATCATAATTTTGCCTACGCGAAATTTTTATAAAATCAATCAATCCGAAAAGGGAGAATGATATGGCAGGGAAAATTGGAATTCTAACAGCAGGTAATGATGTTCCGGGTCTGAATTCTGCGATTCGCGCAATTGGTAAATCTGCTCAAAGTATTTATAAAATGGAAGTTGTTGGATTTCTTGATGGGTTCAAGGGATTGATTGAAAATAACTCCATCTCATTAAAAGGGTCCGAGTTTTCTGGGATTCTGACAACTGGCGGAACAATTCTGGGTACCAGTCAGGAATTACCCGGTCAATCTTTCAAGAATTCTGATTTATTGGAACAGGCAATATCAACCTACAAAAATCACAAATTAGATGCCCTTGTCTGCTTAGGGGGAGCAGAAATGCAGGTTGGAACCCTGACATTATCCCAGGCTGGTTTAAACGTGGTCGGGATGCCTAAATCGATTGACAACGATGTTTTCGGCACCGACTATGCAATTGGTTTTGATACTGCCCTATCCGTAGCCACTGAAGCGATTGATCGACTGCATAGTACAGCTCATAGTCATCATCGTATAATCGTTGTTGAAATATTAGGGAAACAGACTGGCTGGTTGACATTGGGAGCTGGAATGGCGGGGGGAGCAGATGTGATTCTGATCCCAGAAGTTCCTTACAATCTCAATAAGATTTCTCAGGCAATCCTTGAGCGAAATAAAGCTGGCAAACGCTTCAGTATCATCGCTGTATCCGATGGAGCATTGACCCAGGAAAGCGTAGAATTTTTCCGTAGAAACCGAGAATTCAACATCCGACTCAGAAATGGAGAGGAAAGGAAAGAAATCGAAGAAAGATTAGATGCAATTGAAAATGATTATGCCGATAATACCAATCTTCTTTCACATTTTCTCCATCAAAAAACCGGCCTGGAGACAAGAATCACAATCTTAGGCTTTCTCTTAAGAGGTGGCGTCCCTTCATCGATCGACCGAATGCGTGCCGCTCAATTGGGCACCAGTTGTGTGAGAATAATCCATCAAGGTCAATTTGGCGTTTTATTAGGAATAAAAAATTTCAAGATTGAGCCCATTCCTTTAATGGATATCGCTGGAAAACACAAAACGATACCTCTTGATCATGAATGGCTACAAGCAGCAAGAGATGTAGGAACCTGCTTCGGAGATTGACCTAAACACTGATAAAATTACTTTCTTATGTTTATACCAACAACCAGAGAAGAAGCTAATATATTTGGATGGCAGGATTTCGATATAATTCTCGTATCCGGAGATAGTTACATTGATAGCCCATATATGGGTATAGCAGTCGTTGGACACATTCTGATGGATGCTGGCTATAAAGTTGGCATCATCGCACAACCTGACATTTCCACCGGTGAGGATATAACCCGTCTAGGTGAACCTCGGTTTTTTTGGGGTGTTTCCGCTGGAAGCATCGATTCCATGGTTTCAAATTACACGGCATCGTTGAAAAAACGAAAAAGTGATGATTACACACCTGGCGGCCAGAATAATAGAAGGCCAGATCGGGCAACCATCGTATACACAAACTTAATCAGGAAATTTTTCAAGCAGACCAAACCTATTGTATTGGGCGGTATGGAAGCAAGTCTGCGAAGAATTGCTCATTATGACTACTGGAGCGACAAAATCAGACGTTCCATTCTTTTTGATGCAAAAGCTGATTATCTGTTGTATGGTATGGCGGACCGATCAATTATCGAATTGGCTGATGCATTACTTCGTGGAAATGATCCCAAATTAATTCGAGGCTTAAGTTACATCAATAAAGAACCAATTCAGGATTATTATCCATTAGCTTCTTACGAAGAAGTTAGTTCAAATAAAATTGCCTACATCGATAGTTTTGACACATTTTATAAAAATAATGATCCAATTTCTGCAAAAGGTCTTATTCAAGCCCACGGGGACCGATATCTTGTTCAAAATCCACCAGCTTTCTCCTTAAATCAGCAAGAACTAGATAAGATCTATGCTTTGCCATATGAGAGAGCACAACATCCCTATTATGAGAGAAATGGAAAAGTCAAAGCATTAGAGACCATCCGATTCTCTATCAGCACCCATCGAGGTTGTTATGGTGAATGTAATTTTTGTGCCATTGCTGTGCATGAAGGACGAACAATCCAATGGCGCAGCAAAGAATCCATCCTAAATGAAGTGGAAGCCTTATCAAAAATTCCAGAATTCAAGGGAATTATCCAGGATTTGGGTGGACCAACAGCAAATATGTATGGTTTTGAATGTAAAAAGAAAACAACTCGTGGAACATGTCAGGATAGAAGATGTATTACCCCTGAGGTCTGTACTGCCTTGCGACCTAATCACCGTCCCCAAATAGATTTGTTGCAATCTGTATGTGAACATCCTCAGGTTCGAAAAGTCTTCGTAGCATCCGGTTTGCGCTATGATCTAATTATTGATGATAGGCAATCTGGTAATAAATACCTCGAAGAAATATTATCCCATCACGTATCAGGTCAATTGAAAATTGCACCCGAACACACGGATATTAGGGTACTAGAACTAATGGGAAAACCTGGCTCAGAAAAACTGCTTGAGTTCAAGAATCGCGTTGATAAACTCAATAAAAAATTAAACAAAAATCAATTCCTCACATATTATTTCATCGCTGCCTATCCTGGTTGTTCTGACAGGGAAATGCATCAACTAAAGACTTTCACTTCTGAAAAACTTAAAGTAAATCCTGAACAAGTACAAATTTTTACGCCGACACCATCGACATATGCCAGTGTCATGTATTACACTGAGATGAATCCATTTACAAAAGAACCAATTTTTGTAGAAAAATAAATTACAAATAAAAATAGACAAAAAGAGATCCTGGTAAAGAAACCTTATGTATAAAATCTTCCTGGTAGTTCCCCCTGGTTTGGAACAAATCGCAATAAATGAAGTAGCACTTTTTTTCCCGAAGCTACGACCAGCTTCCTCCGGAGATGAATTGGAATATGAATGCGATTTGCCAACGATTTACAAGCTCAATTTATTATTGAAGATACCGAACCGCGTTCTCATTCGATTCGGAGAATTTGAAGCAACCAGTTTTCAAGACCTGTTCACAAAATCGGTCCGACTTCCCTGGAAACAATTCTTAAAAAAAGATGTCAGTGTAAAAATTCGCACCACCTGTCATAAATCAAAGCTTTATCATAGTGACGCTGTTACCCAACGTATACACCAGGCTATCGAATCAAATCTGGGGAAAAAAGTACCCTTGTTAAAAGGAGATTCCGAAGAAACTCATGGGAAACAACAACTGATCATCGTCCGGTTACTTCGTGATCAAGTAACCATCAGCATCGATTCCAGTGGAAACCCTTTATACATGCGTGGTTATCGCGAGATTGTCTCAAAAGCGCCTATCCGAGAAAATTTGGCCGCAAGCTTATTAATGGCTTCAGATTGGTCACTTAAATTACCTTTGATAGATCCTTTTTGTGGGTCTGGAACAATTCCTATAGAAGCTGCTCTTATGGCAAAAAATCAACCTCCTGGATTATATCGAGATTTTGCATTTGAAAATTGGACAGACTTTAATCAATCGTCCTGGCAAAATATGAGAAGGGAATTTATTCAGAATTCTGTCGATGCCCCAACCAAAATTCAGGGAAGTGATCGAAATATTGGATCAATAGAAATCGCTCGGAAAAACGCTGAAAAAGCTGGTGTCAATCAATATATCGAGTGGAAAAATCAATCCATATCCGAAATAAAACCTTTTGAACAACCCGGTTGGATCATCACGAACCCTCCATACGGATTGCGGATTTCATCTAACAAAGATATCCGAAATCTCTATGCTCAATTTGGAAATGTGTTAAGACAAAAATTTCAGGGTTGGAATGTGATTTTTTTGTGTAACAGTGTCAACCTCGCAAACCAGACAAAATTAAAACCAAAAAGCCTGCTCTCTTTTTCCAATGGTGGAATCAATGTGCAGGCTTTTTTAGCGAAAGTCGATTAAATTTACCGTCTCACGGGTATTTCGACGTCAATTTTTACAGCTTCATCTTCGACGTAGATGGCTTTAATCAATGCATTTTCCCCTGATTCTTCTATTTGATCACGAATTAATCCTGATAATTTTTCATTAATATTCTTGACAAAATCACTGGCTAAATCCAATCCTGGGATATTAACCCAGGTTATTTCAACTTTTGGTTGATCGTTTTCAATAGAAAAAGTTAGCTCAATCTCACCATTAACTCTGGTGGAATTTGGCAGGCCATAATATCCAGTTAGTCTGACCTTATCTGGTTCAATAAATTGCACATCCTGCACCTCTATCAACAAATCAGAGTCCGAGACGGATCCAGCAATCCCTTGTGCGCCATTGATTAATTGCATTAAATTATCTTTCTTAAGGGTTATAGTCAAAGCGATATTTCCATCTTGAAAACCAAAATTACATGCCAGGGTTGATAAGATGAGTAAAGTTATCAGCAAGACAAAAGAGTACTTTTTATTTACCATTTCATTCCTTTCATGAGAAAATTTGGAAATTTCATTGATGTATCTGCATAGATATTTTACCCGATAGATTCATACCACAAAAAAGCTTTGTCAAAGCTTAAAAAAAGAGAACCAGGAAATAACCTGATTCTCATTATTTTGATTGCCAAATTATTTATGGTAATGTTCCAACCACATCAAATGTTCGCAGTATTTCATCTAAAGCCACAAGATCTGCATCAGATAAAATTTGTACCATTACAGTGGCCAAAAATGAAGTTTCATTGGAGATGGGTCTGGCAGCAAGGACAATGATTGTGCTACCTGTTGTCCCACAATTTGTAAACACATCATAAGAACCGAGAAATCCACTATCCTCATAAGGATATCTACCATCAAGAGAACAATCACTTATGAAGCTTTCGCGGTAAACATCCAACAGTTGTATATAACCGGCTAATCTGGCAACATCATCCGATACACCAAAGAAAACCCCAGGTTCATCGTACGTGTTATAAAATGCATCAATATTTCCTGCGGCTACAATACTGGACCCAATGACATCATTACCATCATACCAGGGTTCACCACTCACCTCACCCCATGCAGTCGGGATGGAAACCTGGATAGCACCATAATCATCTGTTACAGTAACAAATTCAGAATAAGTTCCACCCTGATCAACAACATCATTTTCAAATTCCTGTGCAAAAGAGAATTGAGTTTCAAGTTTATTGCCATTCAATTGGCCTGATAAATATTCTTGTGTTCCAAATCGCAGGACTTCGACGGCAATTGTGTCTTGCGGGTTTCGGGATCTGAGAATATCACAATAATCAGACATTGTCCCATCCAAACCCAAAACCAGTCCTTCCATTGTGGTTAAGATATCTCCACCCTGTAAACCAGATTTATCGGCGGGTGAACCGGATTTTACAGATGAGACCCAAACACCACTAATGGATCCATCTTCAGAAACCACTGCCTGACCATTAATACCGATTGATTCATAATCCTCACCCAAACGCATTTTTTCAATGACAGGGATAGCATTTTGCGCACTGATGGCAAAGTTCTGATCAAAAGTATCATTGCCTGCATAATTCACTCCAACGACCTTGCCATCTGGAGTAATAAGAGGTCCGCCTGAATTTCCACCGCGGATGCGAGCATCATGTTCAATGACTGCATCGATGGAAGCCCATGAAGATTCCCCATTCGCCTGTGATTTTGAGATGATACCTTTGGTAAGTGTATATTCTGGATCACCAAGCGGAAAACCAGCAGCAAACACTTCCATCCCCGGATTAATTTCACCTTCATAATATCCTAAATAGGGATAGCCATCTCCATCGATATCAATAACTGCCAGATCCCAACATTCTGATACACCTAACACCCTCGCATTTCTGGGTTGGGATTCACCTGCAACCCAAACTTTTAAGAGCGCTGCCCCTGTTACAACATGGTTATTCGTCACCGCTATGCCACTGGGATCAATGATAAAACCGGTTCCCCTACCAGCGGCGTTATATACACTTCCCAATTGCGGATCCACAAAACTTCCCTGTGCTTCAATTTGCACAGTCGCGTTCTTGACACTTTCAAGGGAATTAACCATACCGGACTGGGATGGTGATGGCATTTCAGGTGTAGCAACCTGAAGCACTTCCTGTGAAGGAACCTGAGTAGGTTCTTCGTCACCTCCAATAGAAAAACCACACGATAAAGTTAATGCTGCAATAACGACCATCCCTAATAAAATTTGAATTTTCTTCATTCTTCCTCCTAAAAAAGTTAATTTAAAAAACCCGGTTAATCAGCGAATAAATAAATTCATATCGATTGCGGTTAATAAAAATTATTAGCTGACTTTCCGGAGTTTGGATTATTATTTTTATATCTTAATCAATAGAAATTGTTTTATTTGTACAATGTTTATTATATATATCAAAATTATATTGTTAGAAATTATCAATTTTTAGGATCATTCTTTTTTAGTCATCGTGATAAACTTAATTCATCAAAAAAGGGACAAAATTAAGTGAAAAATCTTTCTTCCACCGCTATTGCTCACCCCAACATCGCTTTAATAAAATACTGGGGAAATAAAAATCAAAGCTTACGTATCCCGGTCAATGGTTCCATATCTTTCAATCTCGATAGTCTTTTCACCAAAACACAGGTTTCTTTTACCACGGAACTGACTTCGGATATCCTTTATATTAACGGGAAAGAAACTGCTGGTTCAGGTTTGAACAGGGTGGTTTCATTTCTGAATATTGTTCGCGAATTAGCTGGAACACGAACCTTTGCTAAAGTGAATAGCGAGAACAATTTCCCTGTGGGTACAGGGATCGCATCTTCAGCGTCTGCCTTTGCTGCATTAAGTCTTGCAGCCAGTAGCGCCTTTGGATTGAATTTGTCTGAAAAAGAATTGTCTTGCCTGGCCAGGCATGGTTCTGGCTCAGCCAGTAGATCTATTCCAGAGGGGTTTGTAGAATGGCTTCCAGGAGAGATGGACTCCGACTCATATGCAGTTAGTATTGCACCTGCTCATCATTGGGATCTGGTTGACTTAGTGGCTGTCGTTACCCATGAACATAAGAAAGTTGGGTCAACAGCTGGTCACCAGTTAGCCGATACCAGTCCTTTACAAAAAGCGCGTGTGGAAGACACAAAACGGCGCCTGGATATTGTTCGGGAAGCAATAAAATACCGAGATTTTCAAGCAATGGCAGATATGGTTGAATTGGATAGTAATATGATGCATGCTGTCATGATGACATCCACTCCGGCATTAATGTACTGGGAGAATACCTCGATCACTATCATGAAAAATGTCCAGAAATGGCGGGCGAGCGGTATACCGGTATGTTATACAATGGATGCTGGACCGAATGTTCATGTAATTACAACTAAGGATTCTTCGAAAGATATCCATCAAAAATTAACTTTAATGAGTGGAATAAAGCAGATATTTAAAGCTGCAGTGGGTGATAAAGCCAGATTGATTGGAAATTAATTTTAGCTAAGAATTCTACGTTCAAATTGATATAGAATAAAAAC
>JACZIY010000664.1 GCA_014860845.1 Anaerolineaceae bacterium | reverse complement strand
TGCAGCCTCTTCATAGCTAACTGCATCAGGGATTTTTGCAATAAGATTTTTTGGGATAAGAACATACTCAGCATGGCAGGCAAAACCACCTCCTGCACATGCGACTCTATCTCCCGGTTTGATGTCTTCGACACCATCCCCAACTGAGATAACTTCACCTGCAGAAGAATATCCCAATGCCATCGGTGTATCCATCCGATTTAAGGCGGCCTGTATAGTTGGAATGAGGCCTTCGCGTTGAGCTTTGTCAAGCACTTGTTTTACAAGATCAGGTCTGGATTTCGCTTTCATCAATAAATTCTTCTCGGCAAACTCAACTATCATTCTTTCAGTTCCTGAGGAAACAACTGAAGCGTGATTCCTTACAAGAATATGACCTGATTTTAAGGCCGGAACCGGCACATCGACAATCTCCGCATTACCCTCTTTAATGTTTTGCAATAATTGTTTCATGGATAATCCTTAAAAAAAACTGATACAGGTAATGTAGCCTGTATCAGAATTATATTTCATTTTTGCGAATAGTTTATTTCGCGTAATCGATTGCCCGGGTTTCCCGAATGACTGTAACTCTGATCTGACCTGGATATTGCATATTTTCTTCAATTTTCTTGGCAACATCTCTGGCAATCCGTAAAGCATCAAGGTCATCAATATCCTCAGGGCGAACAATAATTCGCACTTCTCGGCCTGCTTGAATTGCATAACTCTGACTGACACCCTTGAATGAGTTAGCGATATCTTCTAAAGCACGCAATCTTTTTATGTATTGTTCCAAATCTTCTCTACGCGCACCCGGTCTTGCACCAGAAATTGCATCTGCTGATTCAACAATGATAGCTTCTAAGGATTCCTGTTCAGTTTCGTGGTGATGTGAAGCAATTGCATTTACGATTTTTGGATTGACACCATAACGACGAGCAAATTCAGCTCCGATTAGAGCGTGAGTGCCTTCAGTATTATGGTCCATAGCTTTACCAAGGTCGTGTAACAATCCAGCAGCTTTGACAATCTCAATATCAGCGCCTAATTCAGATGCAATGACAGAGCCCAATCTAGCTACCTCAACGGCGTGTGATAATTGGTTTTGTCCATATGATGTGCGGTATTTTAATCTTCCCAGCACTTTCAAAATTTCTGGCCTGATACCTGAAACTCCTGCATCGTAAGCAGCTTGTTCACCAGCCTCTTCGATGGTTTTTTCCACTTCCTTCTGTTTATCTTCCAATACTTTTTCGATGTGTGCAGGATGAATTCTTCCATCTAAAATCAGGTAATCCAAAGCCCGGCGGGCAACTTCTCTTCTTACTGGATCAAAACAGCTTATTGTTACAGCTTCAGGAGTATCATCCACGATCACATCTACACCAGCTGCCTGTTCAAAAGCGCGAATGTTTCTACCATTTCGTCCAACAATCCTACCTTTCATTTCTTCATTCGGCAGAATCACGACTGATGTTGTTACCTCATTGACATGCTCAGAAGCAACTCTTTGGATTGCATCCGCGACAATCTCTCGAGCTCGTTTTTCACCTTCAGCACGTGCTTCGGCTTCAATCTGGCGAATAATTCTGGCCATATCTGCACGGCCCTCTTTTTCTGCTTCTTGAAGTAGGATCTCCCTAGCTTCTTCAACGCTCATTTGAGCTATTCTTTGTAATTCACCTAATTGTTGGGCATACATTTTCTCAATTTCATTTGATCTTTTATCAATCAAACTTTGACGTTTATTTATTGTTTGTTCTCGAAGTTCAAGTCTTTCAATGCGATTGTCGATTTCAGATCGTCTTTTGTGTAATCTTTCTTCTTCTTTAAGGTTTTCATTCCTTCTTCTTGTGATTTCATCTTCAGCGTCTTTAAGTACCTTTATCGCGTTATCTTTTGCTTCTATTTCAATTGTCTTCGCACTTTCCTTCGCGTTTACAATCATAGAATCAGCTTGATTTTGTCTATCTTTTTTTAATCGCTCTGTATAATAACGGTTCAAAAAGAATACAACAATTGCGATGATAATCACATCACCGATAATCAAAAATAGTGCTAATAATTCTTGCTTCCCCATCTATTCACCTCATTTTCCATTAGAATTTTCATATGTTTGCTGGCGCAGATTTTCCCACATCGTTTGAACTGTTGTATGTACAGTGCTAAATGAGAACCCACGCCTGATTAAATATCCAGATAATCTTCGAATAAAAATCTCTTTTTCATATCCAGATAATCTTCTGGCATATTTTTCAGCAGCCAGAATTGCTAATTTTTCTTCTGGTGCCATATAACCAGTTACTTCACTAATAATTTCTTCACTTATTTGTTTATTTTTTAATTCCCATGAAATTAATTTTTTGCTTCTTGGTTTATAAACGCTTCTATTTTCTACCCAATTTTTGGCAAATTGGAAATCATTTACATAACCTTTTTCAACAAGTGTTTCAATAACTTTTGAAATATTATCTTCATCTATATCGTTTTCTTTTAATTTCTTTACCACTTCAAACTTTGTCCGTGGTTTATAAGAAATGTATTTCAAAGCTTTTTGAAAGCCATCTTCAATTTGGTCAACTTTCTTAAGGTTGTCTATTATCTCTTGTGAAATTATTTGGCCAACCTTAAGGTGACCTGCATTAATAATATAAATACCAAAAGAAAATTCACCATCGAGAAAAATATTAACTCGATTAGGATTTCTTTTTTGTATTGTTAATGCAGTTATTGTTTTTTGCATTATTTAGCCATCAAATCTTTTTGCGGATTCAGATGACCTTGATTCTCAACCAGTAACTATCTTAGATTTTATGATTTATTTCAGAAAACCCATCATGAACAATTTAATTCATAAAAATTATGGTTCATTTTCTGAAATCTCCATTCATCAAATTTTCAATCGTTAACCGATTGTTATGTTTTTATTAACTCTCATTAAACATGAGAGAAAACAAGTCCAAGATCAAATTAAGTGATCCGCAATCATAATAATCAATAAAAA
>JACZIY010000663.1 GCA_014860845.1 Anaerolineaceae bacterium | reverse complement strand
ATTATTATTTGTTGCTTATGTTTGGTTCTGGTTACTTCTGGGATTTTCTTATTCATAACTTCAAATGAAATTTCTGGATCGAGTGATGACATGCTTCCTTTTACTGAAGCGACTCCTCTTCCAAATCCGAATTCGGGTATTTTTCCAAATGAAGAATTCAATCACCCAGACAATTTTGGGTTATTGCCTTCTTTAAATCCTGAAAGTCTTAATTCAGCCCATGAAACTTTAACCATCCTACAGAACACCGATATTCCAGAAAATGACCCACGTGATTTAGCTCGCCGTCTGAAAGGTATCGAGTTTATTCCTGAGATTGTTCCAGACCAATTTGATTATCAAGTTGGAGATTCAAAGGAATTTTGGGTTACCAATGTAGATACAAATGAAAATAGAAGTGTTACTGCCCAATTAGGTTATAAAACTGAGAATATTTTTTTCTGGATCGAAGAAGGAGTTGATTACGATAAAAATGAACTTGAACAGTTAGTAACAACCTTTGAAACAGATATATTACCAACAAATCGAGAATTTTTTGGGACAGAATGGATTCCTGGAATTGATAATAATAAGCGGTTATTTGTCCTATTCGCCAATGGCTTGGGGTCGGGATTGGCTGGATACTTCTCTTCAGCAGATGCTGTACCACCACAAGTTCATGAATATTCAAACGCCCATGAAATGTTTATGCTAAATGCTGATAATATTCGATTAAGTCAGAAATTTACATATGGGGTTCTCGCTCATGAATATCAACATATGATCCATTGGTATCGTGACCGTAATGAGACCTCCTGGTTGAACGAAGGATTTTCTGAACTGGCTGCTTTTATAAATGGGTACTACGAGTCAGGATTTGATTCTTTTTACCTGGCAAACACAGATATACAATTGAATGATTGGCCTAATAGTCCCATGACAACTACGCCACATTATGGATCTTCATTTTTATTTGTCAATTATTTTTTAAATCGATTTGGAGAAGAAGCAACAAAATCTCTGGTTCAGAACCCTGGAAATGGGTTGGATAGCATTGATGAGGTTTTAGAAAAAATTAATGCAATTGACACAGCTAACGGAGAAAAAATCACATCGGATGATGTGTTTGCCGATTGGATAGTGACAAATTTCGTCCAGGATAAAGAAGTTGGTGATGGCAGATACTATTATGAGAATTATACCCAGGCACCATATGCAGCAATTACCGAAAAGATAAACGAATGTGAGTTTGATTGGAAAGAAAGAACTGTCATTCAGTACGGGGTTGATTATATTGAATTAAAGTGCAATAAAGATTTCTTGTTAAACTTTAAAGGGAACTCCATCACTAACATTGTTCCGCAATCCAGTTATTCTGGTGATTATGCATTCTGGTCTAATAAAGGCGATGAATCGAATATGATTCTCTCGAAAACTTTTGATTTTTCCGGGGTTCAAGGTCTAATTTCAATGACATTCATGACCTGGTACGACATTGAAACTGATTATGATTTCGTATACTTAACTGCATCTATCGATGGGGACAATTGGCAGATTCTGGAATCACCAACCTGCACGAATAACAATCCCACTGGAAATAGCTTTGGATGTGGCTTCAATGGCAAGACCGATGGTTGGATTAAGGAATATGTAGATCTATCCTCTTTTTCAGGTCAAAAGGTTGAATTGAGATTTGAATATGTGACTGATGCCGCTGTGAATGGGGAAGGCTTTCTTCTAGATGACATCGAAATAACTGCAGTTGGTTATTTTTCGGACTTTGAAGAGAATAATGGTGGTTGGATTCCAGAAGGTTGGGCCAGAACCAATAATTTATTACCTCAAACGTTTGAAATCATTTTATTGGAATTTAATTCCGGAAAAGTGAACGTTAATCGTATTGACGTACCCTCTACGCAGGAAATACAAATTCCAATAAGTGGAAAAATAAATAATAAGACCATCCTGATTGTTAGTGGCACCACAAGATACACCCGCCAACCAGCTTACTATGAATTTCAATCTTTACAAAAATAAAGCTTAATCAAATATTTTGATTTGGATATTTTTATCCCTGACGAAGTTTTGACAATTCAGCTTCCAATTCTTCTCTTTTTCTTTGGGCAGCCATTGATATTTCATTTTTTGTTTGCATGACAGAATCTTTTAAGGATTCACGAAGTCCTGCGCCTGAATCAGGAGCGAATAATAAGGTGAGGATGCCAACAACTACAGCGCCAGTAAAAAAACCGATGGAGAACGATAAAAATTTTTTCACAAAAACCTCCAAGTTGAATTTGAAATCTTTTAAAATTTACCAAATTTTCTTAATTCTAACAAATTATAATTTTAATCTCACAAATAGATATGGTGCTCCTGCAGAAATCCATAAACCTACCAAGAAATATCTAATAAATCGTAGGCTTTCGCTCACAAAAGGGATATCATCCGGGAAAATTAAACGCAAACCAGCCCACAAAATCATAACACCAATCAATCCAATGATAAAACGAACAATTTTCTTTGTGTTAGATGAGGTGATTTTTCCTAATGGAATAGTTCTCGTAATCAGAACAACACCAATAACAATCCCTAACCAGGCAGTGCTCGCAGTTATTACGCCATCCAGAGCAAAAGGATTAATAGATTCACCTTCAAACACCCTGTTGATATTTTCCTGATATAAAGGGGTAAATTGCCAATGATTGTTAACTTGAACCATCAAAACCGCAAGAATTATCAAGATGAAGCTCACAAAAACAGCAATTCCAATTTTTTTACTATCCTTCCAGGACGAAATTTGATTGGAGAATTTTTTCTCAATATAAATAAATAAAAATAAAAGAATTCCTCCAATGAGCCAACCAACCAGTACATCCAGAATGAAATGTGCTCCTAAATAAATTCTTGATAATCCTACAAGCACAAATACCGCAATTAATAACCATTTCAACCATGTTTTTTTAACCAAAGTAGCTAAATATCCCCACATGACCACAGCATGTTGTGAATGTCCTGAAGGAACACCAAATGATGTTTCGTGGACATAAGCAACCACTTTATCACTCACCCAAAATGGTCTTGGGCTATGGAATAAAAATTTAAAGGAACCATTGATTCCATTTGAGAACATTAATAACACCCCTAACCTGAATCCTAATCTTGAATCAAAACACCAAAATATAGCTGGCATTATAAATAGAATTCCTCATCTCCGAGAAATGAGAAAAATCGCATTGGGAGGTATAGCCATTCCCCCAGACTTTGAAATAGTATGTTTATTTGTGTCATTTGTTCCCAAAACATAATTTCAACTACATATTATTTGTTGATGAACTTTTTTCTTTATTGTACACTTGAAATATGAAAGCCCGTATAGATCGTTGGTGGAATTTTGCTGCAGCTTTAATGCTTTTGGCTGCATTCATGATGACTGCCTTGAAGATCCAGTCTACAAACTGGACAGAGGATCTCCATCTTATGAATTGGCTAACTACGATCGGTTTCATCCTGGGCGCAGGACTTGGATATAGTAAATTTCGGGGTTTTGTCAGTAGATTATTTATCATTTTCTATTCAATTTTCATTGTTCCTTATGCAATTGGCACTACCTATAATTCTGGAATTCTCTGGCTAACAAGATTTGAAAGTTTATACGGAAGAATCTACTATTCAATTGAACAATTATTGAATAATGTGCGAATTGAAGATCCAATTTTATTTTTTATATTTTTATGTTTACTTGTTTGGTTCACCTCTATAACAGGGGGTTTTCTTCTGACCAGATCAGCTCGACCTTGGACTCAGCTTCTAATTTCTGGAATAACAATTTTCACTTCAGAATTTTACGATCAAATTGGGAATAATTTATACACAGCATTCTTTATTTTTTTTGTGCTTGTTTTCCTCGCTCAAAATTATTATGTCGAATCAAATAGAACCTGGAGATTAAAAGGAATCCCAGTTGATTTTGAAACAGAACCTTTGATTCGAAGATCTGCTTTTATTGTTGCCTTTGTAATTATTTTCATAGCCTGGAATTCAACCAATATAGTCTCCGCTTTTCAAAAAGGAAGTCAACAACAAAAACAAATCATTGGATTTATTGAAGATATCCAACTCCAATTTTCAAAATTAACAGCACCCCTGCAGGGAACAGCTTTTTTACAATCTGAATTTTTTGGCGACACGATCAACCTTGGCACCGGATCTAATTTAAGTGACGAAGTAGTATTGGAAATCGCTGTTAATCAAAAGAAACCTTCAGGAAGCAGGTATTATTGGCGAGCAAGATCATATGATCAATTTATTAATAATCAATGGATTTCTTCTTTTGACTCAAGCAAACTTATTGAAGCAAATTCAGATATAACAGATTCGCTTGAATATTTCTTTTTTCCCCAGAGAACTTTTACAATCAAAACCAGATCTAACCTCGGATTGTTATATACACCTCCCTACCCCCAGAAAATCAACCGGCCGGTGAAAGCTTTTTTTGCAAATCTGTCCGATGATAAGGTTGATTACATTGCATTGACATTGGAAGAGATTGCATTCTCTGGTGAAACTTATGAAGTCGTTAATCGCATACCTACCCCCACGATTACCCAAATGCGTAAATCTTCAAATGAATATCCAGATTGGGTCTTATTGAATTATCTCCAATTACCACCTGATTTCTCAGAAAAAATTAGAAATCTGGCCATTGAAATCACAGAAAGTTATTCGAACCCATATGATAAAACCCAGGCGATAACAAATTATCTTCGAAAAAATATCACCTACAAAGAACAGATCCCTGCACCTCCATTGGAATCTAACCTTATTGAATGGTTTCTTTTTGAACATAAAGAAGGATTCTGCAATTATTACGCCACAACAGAAGTCCTAATGTTACGTTCGATCGGTATACCTTCCAGAATAGTATTTGGATATGCACAAGGGGAATCCCAAAATCCAGATGAATCAGAGTTCATTGTCAGGAAAGAACAATCACACGCCTGGCCAGAGGTATTTTTTGAGGGTATCGGTTGGGTAGAGTTTGAACCAACCACTATACAACCGACCCTAGATCGGTTATTAGGTGAAACAGTTGATTCTATTTCAGATATACCCTCCGTCCGTGATCCGAACAGGCAAGATTTACCGGTAATGGATGGTGGTGAGAGTATTGGGGTAGGTGGAGAAATCCCGGACACAATTGAGCTTGAGGAATTATCCGATGTCGCAACTGTTGAACCAACGATTTTGCCTTTTATTTTTATGGGTATCGTAGTTCTATTTTCTATTATTTTAATGTTCAAAGATAAACCAACACCTAAATCACCTTCGACTCCCGTAATCATTGAAACATTTCTGGTGCGACGTGGATGGAAAATTCCAAATTGGTTGAAACAGTGGTCCTCTTTTTCCAGAAATTCAGCGGCAGAAAAAGAATTTGCAAAAATAATCTGGTCACTCTCAATGTTTAAAAAACTAAGTTTTACATCATTCACACCAGCAGAGGTAGTGAAAGAATATAAAACTATTTTCCCAGAAATGTCTAAAGAAATTGATATGATATTAGTCGAATATCAAAAGGCGATTTATTCACCACATCCAATTAATCTTAAAATGATTCAAGATCAAAGTAATCAGATTTTAAAATATTCAATAATCATGAAAATAAAAAGTCTCTTTCAATTTAGAAATCGATATTCCCATTAATTTTTTTATTAATTTTGGGGAAATCAATAATTGGATTTCTTATAGCTCAATCACATGGGGAAATAAGTAATCCAGACGGGCTTTTACTAATGGAGGTAAAGAATCCAGACAATAAAACGGACCCACACCTTCTACAGCAAAAGAAGCCGATATACTACCTTGTAGAACCGCATCAACTGGATTCTGATTAGATCTTAATCCTGCCAAAAACCCTCCACAAAAAGAATCTTTCATGCCTGTAGGGTTAAGAATTGTTGCAGGATATAGGGGAATTTCAAATTTCTTACGTGAAGTTCGATCCCATAAAAGAAATTTGTTTTTATTCGTAATAATTATTATCATTTCACAACCAAAAACATCCAATTCAGATACCATTTCCCATAAGTCGGATGTTTTTCCATAGAAAAGATTCCTGATTTGTGTTTCGGAGCAAATAAATGCACTAATATCTTTTAGAATGGTCGGAACCAAATCTCCATATAATGTATTCATATAATCATCAGCTGCCAGTAATGTGATTGTGGTGGCATGTCCCTGGCGAAAAAAAGAGGGTAATCTGGATTGTGATGGATAATCCATTGCACAAATATGCACGGCTGTAACGTCCAGATAATCAAATGGTATATCTTTAATTTTGATCACTGGAAATAAATGGTTATTTTTTGGGTTGGGAATTTCAACACCAGAGTAACCCAAAAGTGTTTTTGGGTAAGGTTCTCCAATTCTTGAAAAATGAGAAATGGGATTACTGTAATCAGGGTCATCTATCGTCGGGTAAGCAATAAAATTCCTCTGATCAAAATAATTTGGTAATATTTGTATTCCCCGTATATCAAAACCTCGTTTTTCCGCATTCTGTAACCATTCCAAAGGAAATTCTTCATTAACGATGCCCAGCAAACCTATGTCATTATCCCATAAGCCAAGTCCTGCTGCAGAATAAAATCCACTTCCCCCTTTAATATCAATGTAGGATTGTCCATTAGGTAATATAAGATAATCTCGTGTAAATTTTCCAGCAACGATATATCGTAAAAAAGGTGTTGAAGAATCCATGGATCCCCTGGGAGATTGCGAATAATTTGCTTAGAAGTTAATTAACTTCTTTCACCAAGGTCAGAAATCAATTTTAAAACCCCGAGAACACCTAACCCAACTTTTACACCATCACCTGGGCTGATACTCAGGTCCTTTTCATTCTGTTCAGATCGTTGAAGTAATAAATAAGCGGCAATTAATCCACTAAGAAGACCAAGAAGACCTCCAACGAATAAAATTTTACTTTTAGATGATCCAGATTGACTCATAATTACCTAAATTCTACCCTTCTTCCATATAGATTTGAGTGAGAAAAATTTTGATTTTGTTTTTATGATAGGAGTAACAATTTTATTTGAGCCATTCATTATAAAAATAGCTATTTTCATTATAAAAACATAAAAATTCGCAAAATGAATGGGTAACCATTTTAATAATTTTGCCTGACCAAAAATCAGAAGAATAAGAATGGCAAGAACTATAAACGAGGTAAAAAGTAAAGGCACGATTAATAAAACCGCAGATATATTTGCCCATTGTTGAACCGATTGAATTTTTGAACCAGAAATATTGATGACAAGCACTGCGGCAATCATTACCAACAGCAAAAAAAATGATAATGGCAAATAAATTTGTAAAAAATGTTCTTTTTTAGATTGTTCTTTAGTTTCTGTGTTTTTCTTCGTGGACGACATATTTTTATTGTAGCATGAATTATTAATTCTTAAGTCCTAAGTAAAATATTCTTATGATTAAATCTCATCAGAAAATTTATTATATATTTCTTCTTTAGGAATCGCTCCTTCTCGAAGAATTTTAATTTCTTCACCCCTACAATCAACTACAGTAGAAGGAATTCCACCTTCACATTCCCCACCATCCACAATCAAATCAACCAAATCTCCAATTTGATTCAACACCTCATCAATTTTGGTCGTACTCTGAAATCCAGAGCGATTAGCAGAAGTCGTTGCCAGAGGACCAATTCGCTCTGATAATTCGCGAACAAATGGGTCATCAGGAATCCGAATCCCGATGGAATTATCGGTTGATATAGGCGTTTTAATTTCCTTACGTTTTTCTAGAATTACTGTCAATGCACCTGGCCAGAATATTTTGATTAACTTCATCGCATTTTCGGAAATTCTGGGAGAAATGATTTTTATTTGATCCAAATTTGCTATCAAAACAGCTAAAGCTTTGGTCTGATCACGTCCTTTTACCTGGTAAATTCTTTGAATTGCTTCAGTTTCATCAAACTTCGCAGCCAATCCATACACGGTGTCAGTAGGAAAAACAATAAGTCCACCATTATTTAGGATTGAAACTGATTTTTCTAATGCTGCTTCAAATGATTTGCGAAGATCAATAATTTCTGGCATATTAAACCTCAATCTTAAGAATGCGATCATGGGACGAATAATCTTTCAAAATTGATATAACAGCGGTAGGTATATAATCTCGGATTCTTTGAACAATGCGAGCTGATTGGTCATATTGAATCTCCAATAAAGCCAATCCAGGAGAATTAAGCAGGGGTGAAAGCTGTTCAACCAATTTATTTATTATCATTAATCCGTCTTTGCCACCATTTAATGCGAGAGATGGTTCAAAATTTGAAACATTCAGGTCATTCAAATAATCTTCAGGGATATATGGTAAATTTGCTACGATCACATCGAATTTTGAACATATGCCGCTAAGGCAATCCATCTGAACAAATTCCAGATGGTGAATGTCATGAAAATTTTTATTTTTAGAAGATACATTCAAAGCACCTCGAGAGATATCGATACCCAAACCTTCAATTTCGGAAAAATGATTTAATAAGCTAATGATAATAGCGCCAGAGCCGCAACCAACGTCAACTACTTTTTTTGTTTTTTCATGTTGATTAATCCATTCAATCGCTGTTTCAACCAATAGTTCTGTTTCTGGTCTGGGAATTAACACGTTTTCATCAACAAAAAATTGATATCCAAAAAAATCTACCTTCCCCAGGACATAAGGTAAAGGTACACCTGCCATCAAGGAATTCATTTTTTGATTTAAATCAATTACTTTGCTTTGATCTAAAACAGTTTCTGAATTCGCCAAACACCATGCCAGGTCATTATCGAGAACCTGACACAGAATGGCATTGACTTCTATATCAGCGGTTTCGCTGATTTCAGAAAGAATTTTTTTGGATTGATATCGCCAATCGGCGATACTAATCGTCATCCTCACCTACTGCAGATAATCGTTCCGATTCACTTCTGATGGATAACTCGTCTATAAAAATATCAATCTCACCATCGAGAATTGCTGGTAAATTGTAAGAAGAAACATTAATTCGATGGTCTGTCACCCGATTTTGTGGGTAATTATATGTACGAATCTTTTCTGATCGGTCACCACTACCCACCTGCGATTTACGGTCAGCATCTAACTCATTACTGCGTTTGCTTTCTTCCAGTTCGTAAAGTCGTGCTCGTAGAATACTCATTGCTCTGAGTTTATTTTGTAATTGCGATCTCTCATCCTGACAGGCAATAACCATACCAGATGGAAAATGTGTTATTCGCACAGCGGTAGAGTTTTTCTGTACATTTTGCCCACCAGCCCCGGCAGATTTAAACACATCGATTCGAATATCAGAAGCTGGAATTTCAATATCAAATTCTTCTACCTCAGCCAGGACAGCAACTGTAACTGCTGACGTATGGATTCGTCCTGACGATTCAGTCGTGGGAACTCGCTGAACACGATGTACACCGGATTCAAATTTCAATCGCGAATATGCACCAGAACCTTTTACGCTGAAGGAAATTTCTTTAATTCCTCCAATACCTATTTCATTAATACTCAGGATTTCTATTTTCCAGTTTCTTTTTTCAGCATATCTTGAATAAATTCTGAACAATTCGGCTGCAAATAATGCAGCTTCATCACCACCCGTCCCAGCCCGAATTTCCATGATTACATTTTTTTTGTCTCTGGGATCTGTGGGAACTAATAAAGACTTGAGTTCTGATTCCAATTTATCTAATTTTGGTTCCAGATTTTCCAAATCCAATTGAGCTAACTCTTTTAGTTCTTCATCATCTTCATCCAATAATTTCGTCGATTCTTGAATTTGTTCCCAGATAAGACGATATTCTCGTGATTTTTTGTAAACTTCTTCAATGTCGGAACGCTCTTTAGAAATTTGAGCTGCTTTTTGATAATCATCTCCCACATTTTCAAGGGCATGAGACAATTCGTTGTATTTTTCTTCAATTGACTTTACTTTATCTAACATAATCTTCACTCATTTAATTAAGAATAGGCAACATGGAATTATACCAGCGCCATGCATATAATGTGAAATTTGAATTTTCAGATGAGGATAATTAATAATTATCCAAATCGACCAGAAATATAGTCCTCTGTTTCTTTTAGTTTAGGTCTTGTGAATAATCGGGTTGTTTCATCAAATTCAACCAGTACACCGATTCTATTTTCGATCTGATCTCGATCCAGACTCATGAACGCAGTATAATCCGATACTCGACTGGCTTGCTGCATATTATGTGTGACAACAACAATTGTGTATTTATCTTTCAATTCCCACATCAATTCTTCAATCTTCAAAGTGGCGACAGGATCCAATGCTGAGGCTGGTTCATCCATCAATAATATGTCTGGTGAGATGGCAATTGCACGGGCTATACATAATCTCTGCTGT
>JACZIY010000087.1 GCA_014860845.1 Anaerolineaceae bacterium | reverse complement strand
GTCGGAACATAAACAACCGAATATGCCTGAAGCGTCCCCTCACCCGCTAATTCAATGAAATCTAAATTTTGTGATTTGCATTGATCACAAAAAACTCGCGGTGGTAAGTGGATTCTTCCGCATTCATTGCATTGAGTCCCGAATATTTTCTTCTTCTTTAATTCATCGAAATAACTGTTAATTGTTATATCTACGCTCATGTTATCTCCGTTCAAAAATGTTTACGACACAGGTTTGCCCGGTACCACCCACATTGTGGGTCAAACCTAAATCTGGATTGCCTGTCAATTGGCGATCTCCAGCCTGACCGCGGAGTTGCTTCCATACTTCAACCACCTGCCCCGCTCCAGAAGCACCAACAGGGTGACCTTTGGATTTCAATCCACCCGAAGTATTGATGGGTTTTGAACCTGTTCGAGCAGTCTGTCCTTCCTCTGCAGCTTTACCGCCCTTTCCTTCTTCGAAAAATCCTAAGTCTTCAGTAGCAATGATTTCGGCGATGGTAAAGCAATCATGAACTTCTGCTAACTTAATGTCGCTGGCTGAAACCCCAGCCATTTCATACGCTTTTTCTGCTGCTAATTTTGCTGAGGGTATAGATGTTAAGGACGATCTTGCGTGCAATGGTCCATCACTGGCTGCCCCTGATCCAATAATGAAAATTGGATTATCTGTGAATTGATATGCCAGTTCTTCACTGACCAGTAACAGCGCAGCCCCGCCATCTGAGACTGGTGAACAATCATATAATCTCATCGGCCATGCTATCATGGGATTTGCCCTATTATCAGTAAGAAATTCCATTTCATTTTCCCATTGTGGGACTGGTTTCCCTTTTTTGATAGCACTTTCTTTCTTAGCTTCCATGATATCTGCTATTTTTTGGCCAAACTGAGCTTTTGGATTCAATGAACCATTGAAGTGATTTTTCATGGTTACTTTCATAAAAGTCTCAGGTGTTGCGCCATAAGCATGCATATACGCTGTTGTCATGGATGCATAAAAACCCGGGAAGGTGAAACCAGCGGATACTTCAAAAGGAATATCAGCCGCTGTTGCTAATGTATCTGTTACCTCACTGATCGGTAAATCGGTCATTTTTTCAATTCCACCCACCAGCACAATATCATACAGACCTGAAGCGATGGCAATCATCCCCTCGCGAAACGCCACACTTGACGACGCACAAGCATCTTCCAAACGGACTGCTGGAATGGGAGATAGTCCGATCCAATTAGCAATGATAGGCGCTAAATGAGACTGCCCTTCAAATAGATCACTACTATAGTTCCCGAGATAAAATGCTTCTATATCTTTTGGGTCAATGCCCTTGTCTACAGTCGTTAATAGATCCTTGTAAGCATCAACAAATATATCCCTTGAGGTAAAACCAGGAAAGCAACCAAACTTGCTCATTCCAGCACCTACAACTGCAACACCACGACTTAATTTATTATTTCCCATAC
>JACZIY010000086.1 GCA_014860845.1 Anaerolineaceae bacterium | reverse complement strand
TTGAGGATTGGGTGGCGTTGTTCGTAGATCCATAGGATTAACTGGGCTCCGAGGAATATGGTCAGGATGAGGATGAGGGTATAGGAACCCATGATGGCATTTGATTCGGATGTACCGATGGTGTTGTCGGGGTGCAGGATGTTCTCGACCCCACCCAGTTGCCACCATAACGCAATGCCAAAGGCGAGGTTGCCCAGCGCTGTGAGGCGGTTGTTATTGAATGCCCACAACGCACCCTGCAGCAGTACCGCGATGATACCCAACAGGAAGGGCACGCGCCAGCGTGGTTCGTCGAAGAAAAAGCCGCCCCAGTTGACCTGCATCACGATCAGGGACATGGGCAAATAGGTGAGCCAGAAGAACAGGGCACTGTAGGCGATGGAGCGGCTGATGTGCACCATACGACCCTTGCTAGAAAGAAGCAACGCCAGCAACCCGGCGAGAGCGGAGAGACCAAAAGCAAATTTTCCCGTCCAGACCCAGGCGGCATGGACGTAGATCAGGCGGATGTTGGCACCGATGGTTTTCTCGACCGGAGCCAGGAAGGCTACCAGGATGATGAGAGCCAGGGTGATGAGGAGGGCTAGGGGTTGTTTGAGTATGCGGGAGGAGAAGGGCATGGGTTGATTCCTGAGTTTGTGGATTTATGAAATTATAGTACAGTTTGGCTGAAAGCTGAAAGTTCAAAGCCGGTGGCTGATGGCAAAAAGTCTGAACTGGGATTTACAGGATTTCCAGTTTCCGTTTGACCGAGTCATTTTGCAGGTGGAGATTGTTGATTGTTTGGGTTTGATTACAGGATTTACAGGATGAGGGATTCACCTACTCATGTCTCAAGACTGGTTTGGTTATTTGTTTTTGATACTCTTACCCTGCGGGGGTACATCGAAACGCATCGATCAAGTCGATTTGTTTCTTGAAAACAATTAGAAACAATTCGTTGAGGTGTTGAGTTATTAACAAAACATGAAATGCCTTTCACAGAGAAGATTGAAAATTCATCATTGAGATCAAGAGAGCATTATTCGTTTATTCGTGTTCCTATTCGTGGACGGCAATTCCGGAATCAATTTTCTTGTAAATACGTTAAACCGATGTAAAATACCCAACACCTGAGGACTGGAGTGGTGTGGTGTGGTTTATTGGATTAACCAGGTATGCGGTTGTTAAGATTCTGCAGTTTGGTACGAAAATATTATAGAATAATTGTTCTAATTGGTCAAGGGGGAAAAGATTCTGATCCGATTTTAGGAGATTGCTATGATACCCAAAGGGCATGATATGCCCAAAGGGTACCGGTGTTGACTATGATTGAAAAGAGCCATGCCGGAAGACGGGGGCTTAGTTTTGATATTCATTGTCGAAATCCCAACCTTCTTTAGATGGTTTGATTTTGTGAGACTGTGGTTTTAACCACAGGGGTCGATCAGCTTTCCTTGAATATCTTTTCCAACATTTCAATCAGGTTTGGTATATCTTCCTGAACGGTTTGCCAGATGATTTCTTCATCCAATCTATAGTATTCATGAATCAACACATTCCTGATGCCCTGGATTTTTCCCCATGGAATTTCAGGGTATTTCTCCCTAATCTCAATAGGTAAGGCTCTGACGGCTTCCCCTATTGTTGTTAACTCAAATGCCACGGCTCGAATTGTCCTGGGGTCATCAAGGAATGCTTCATAATTTGACAGTGCGGTAAACTCATGAATGTTTTAACAGCACGTAAGCATATCCTGAATACGGGTATGCCAATCTCTAGGTGACAAGGATCGCCCCCTGTAATACTTCTTCCTTAATTTGCTGTTTTAGAGATCTTTTCGTCCCCAGATCAACTTTACACCCTAGAATCGATTC
>JACZIY010000662.1 GCA_014860845.1 Anaerolineaceae bacterium | reverse complement strand
GGATTGGTGATCACCACATCCAATCCCTGCGCCACAGCTTTTTGAATTTCCATCTCAGCCAGGTATTTAGCATATCCGTATGGCCAGTAATCCCCACGAATATTAAACGTGGAATTTTCAGTTAGGATTGGTGATCGTTCTAGTGGATTCAATTCACTGGGTGAAGAAGGAACGCCTAAAGCAGCAATGGAACTGGTATGAACCAGGCGTTGAATCCCATGTTTTAAGGCAGCCTCCATGACAACTCGCGTGCCATTCACAGTGATAGCATAATGCTCTGCAGGTTGTTTTGTATTGCCTAAAAGCGCTGCGGTGTGAAAAACGACATCGACACCTTGCATGGCCGCTTCCAGACTTGTTGGTTGGGTAAGGTCTCCAATGAAATGCTCAACGGGAAGATCTTTAATTAATGCGTGATTGCTGCTGGAACGATGAAATGCACGCACTGAAAAGCCTTTTTCGACCAAGGCAACGCAAAGTGCACCTCCAATAAACCCTGTAGACCCGGTAACCAACGCTTTCATCATGGTATTGACTCAATAATCGTAGCTTCGCCCTGTCCAACACCAACACACAGAGTAGCCAATCCATACATGGAGTTCTGGTCCAAAATCGTATTGCGTTTCATTTCATGCAGCAAGGTGGTAAAAATTCTAGCACCAGAACAACCCAGGGGATGACCCAGCGCGATGGCACCGCCATTGACATTCACGATCTCCGGATTGAACTCCAGTTCCTGCATAACAGCCAGGGATTGGGCTGCGAAAGCTTCATTCAGTTCAATTAATTGAATATTGTCCAGCGATAACCCGGTTCGTTGCAACAATTTAAGGGTGGCAGGTACAGGTCCGATGCCCATGATGCACGGTGGAACGCCTGCAACAGCACTGCCAACCCAACGGGCAACTGGATGGAGTCCTAATTCTTTCGCTCGTTTTTCACTCATCAATAACACAGCGGCTGCTCCATCATTCATTCCGGAGGAGTTGCCAGCTGTAACACTGCCATCTTTCTTAAATGCAGGCTTCAAGGAGGCTAGCTTTTCAAGGGTTGTGTCCCGGCGAGGTCTCTCATCCTGGCTGATGATGACTGGTTCTCCCTTTCTTTGCGGGATCACCACCGGCGCGATTTCGACTGCGAACTTACCATTATCCATCGCCGCTACAGCAAGTTGATTACTTCTCAGGGCAAATTCATCTTGAAGTTCACGCGAAATTTTATACTTTTCTGCTAAATTTTCTGCGGTGATGCCCATGGGATCAATACCATATCTGGCTTCGAATATGGGATTGGGATAACGCCACCCGATGGCTGTGTCGTAAGCGGTCAGGTTGCCGTATGGAAACGCATTTTCAGCTTTTGGTAATGAATAGGGCGCACGAGACATACTCTCGACACCTCCAGCGATATAAACATCGCCTTCACCACAACGGATTGCTCTGGCTGCCATGTTGATCGCATTCAATCCGGATGCACACAGCCGATTGATGGTCACAGCGGTGACTTCCACGGGAAAACCTGCCAGCAGCGAAGCCATACGGGCCACATTGCGGTTATCTTCGCCTGCCTGGTTGGCGCAACCCAGATAAACTTCCTCTACAATTGCCGGGTCAATTTGCGTGCATTGGACCAGACTGGTTAGAATCTGGGCAGCCAGATCATCCGGACGGACTTTGGATAGGACCCCACCCAATGCACCAATAGGTGTACGAACAGCATCAATGATAACTACTTCCTGCATATTACCTCCATAGGAGTCAATTACAGCATTCAACGTATTTTATTCGAGCATCAAGTTCATTCTACTATGAAAATAATATGAACCATATCACTGAACCGGGTTCAATCTATGGAATGGTGAATGATCGTTTCCTGGTCCTTTCCGGACTGGTTGACGGTAACTCTTGCAGAATCCAGGTTGATAGTCCAACTTGAAGATTGAATGCTGAGAGATTCACCAGTGTCAACGATGTTAAAATCCATGCTACCAAATAGGCTCCAAAAACAGCCTGTGTATTACGGGTTGTTAGCTGAACGGATTTTGCTGGTTGTTTATATCCATAATAATGTGAAACCCAACCACGGGGAGTAGATTCGTCAGCACTGAGAATATCGATCAGTGTGGGTTTACCGAGCAATCCAAATTGAGCGGATAAGGTCTTTGCTTTATATTGGAGTTGGAGTGCATTATCCTCTTTATTCAGTTGTTGGAAATCATTATCCAATAACCAATTGAGCCTGAATTCATGCTCTATGAGACCTTTTACATGATCTACCACAAACCAAATTTGACCATCCAGCAATACAATCGAGCGTTTATGCAGAACAGGATCTTTCAAGCGGGTGTAGCCATTGTGTTGTCCCTGCCAGTACTTGAGTCCATCCTTCTCCTCAAAAGCCAGGACATGTCCCTGCGACCAATCTACCCAGATAAAGCGGCTGAACTTTTCCATCTGGTCCTGTTGATCGACTGTGACAGTGTTATGAACCTGGGTGCTTGCTAATCCATTGCGCCATTGACCATCGCCACCATACAGATAGGTTCCGGCATCTATGGCAATGTTTTTTCCCTGCCACCAGATATCCATATGATTCTGATCTGCATGCGAAGGACGATCGTGTAATGGTCCACAACGAATAAAAGCCTGGGTGCGTTCTGCGCTGATTTTAGTGATCCCACTATCCAAAAACAACTCATCTGATATTTGTGGCTTATTATCAACAAAAGAATCCAGCGCTTCTTCACCATAAAACCAGAAAAGATCCTCATCCCATCCGCCTGACGGGAATAATCTTTGTTTGTGTAAAGCGTAATAACCGAGCTGGATCAATGGACGGTAATCCATGTAATTACAGCCGTTCAAAGGCAATACCAGAGCACCATCGTTGGAACCGTATTGAGGGATCTGACCGGTTTGTGGGTCAATTAATGCATATAGATATTCAATCGATCGTTCAACTGCCTGATAGACAGAGGGTGACAATTTCTGATCGTTCACTTCGGCAATCCGCATCGCAAATAGATAAATATGCAGGATAAAACGGTGATAGTTGAGAGAGTGCATCGCGTAACTGCCATCCGGATAAATCTGTTTGGACGCTTCCTTCTCCAGAATTTGTTTGCCAATTTTGAGATATTTTTTTGCATTCTTTAATTCAGGAAAAAGCATCCCTGCCAGCCAGACGCCAAAGCTCTCGCTGATGGTATGGTTACTGCGCGTGTAAATTGCATAACCCAGATTCATGTAAATTCGTTCTGCCATTGCAGCTGCCAGAATCGTAAATTGAGAAACCCTTTCTGGAGTTGTTTGCGGGTGGTCTTTAAAGGCATAGAACCCAAAACATAAAGCCATCAATCGTAAAGTAGTCTCCTGACCACATTTCCAGTTCGGCCCCATACCGGGCGGATTTTCCTGCATCCAATCTTCCATAACCTGCCAGAAAGCTGCCGGGTAGTGCTCATCCTGCGTGCGAGCGTACGCACGAACCAGCGTATAAATTTGGGATAGACGACTGGCTTCCCAGATGAATTTGATATCATAAGGGCCATCATCTGGAATTTGCGACCAGTGCTTATCGGTTGGAAATTTGATATTTTGTAATGGGTCTAAGGACCAATCTGGTGGAAAACCGGTTTGGTAATCTGTTTTAGAAAAATAGCGGGTGATCCCAGCCAGGTAATGATCTGCTTCTTTAACCACCTCGATTTGATCCCAGGACACTTTCTGTTGGAGGTTGAAGGAATTGAAAATAAAATTGGGCTGGTTTTCTTTACGATATTTTTGATAAGCTTCCGGCTCGGAAGGAATTTGACTTTTTACCCAATAACGCAAAGGGCGGTCTTTCCAGTTAAATGCGGGGATTTGCCAACGCATGATTCCGGTTCTCATTCGCACAGCATAACCAATTCGAAATAGCACCCATCGAGCACCAAAATGGCGATATAAAGATTTAAGAGTGTTGATTCTACGATTTATTTTCACGATATTTCGTAAAGCCTATCAGGATAATCCAGAATACGGGTAAGCCGATAATAATAGCAGGCGGAGCAAAAGTATATCCCTGAATCCACGCATAAGCCAGAACGACGCCCAGGGAAGTAAGCAATAAGTAAAGGCTGGATATCGAGGGTACCTGGTAGCCACTGATGACCAGGCGTTGATAAATATGTGTTCGGTGAGCTGAAAAAACTCGTTCCCGCTTGAATAGGCGACGAATGAAGGTTATTAATGTATCCAGAATGTAAGCCCACATGACGATGACCCCCAGCAGGAAAGCATCCTCAACTTTGTTAACCAATAAGAGTGGCAGGACAGCAAAACAATACCCCAGAAAGGTGCTGGCAACATCGCCCATGAAAATGCGGGCTGGTGACCAGTTATGTCCCAGAAAACCCAGGTTGGAAGCAGCAATTGCCAGGGCAATCCAGAAGATTGGGTTGGAAAATCGCCCGTTTACTCCGAGAAAGAGCATCCAACCCATGGCTGCAGTAAGCGCTACACTTCCAGAAATCCCATCAATGCCGTCCATAAAATTATAGGCATTGATCAATCCTACAATCCACAACAGGGTAATGGGTATGCCAATGACACCCAGGTGCAGTTCACCAAGAAGTGGAATGGTAATCGAGTCGAAATATCCTAAACCCAGAATGGTGGCGACCGCTGCCAAACCCTGTAATAAAAAACGAACTTTAGGGGAAAGCGATTTTACATCATCCTGCCAACCGATCCAGGCAACACCACAACCAACGATCACAAAGACCAGTCCTTCCTTCCAGTTCTGTGACAGGAACATGCTGACCAGCGCAACTGCAAGGGTGATTATCACGATCACCAAACCTCCTCCGCGTGGTGTGGGGACAGAATGGGAGCTGCGTTCATTCGGCAGATCGATCACCCGGCGTTTCATCAACCAATTCCGAATAATTTCAACACCTAGGTAGGCAATTACTGTCAGAATTAAGAAAGCGATCAATTCTTTCATGCTGTTTTGCTTAAAACTTGTTTGATTTCTATCCGGATCCCCTCTTCGAAGGAACGTGGTTGATAATTAAAATCAATACTGGCTTCTTCATATGAAAATTCCTTGTTTTCATTTAATCGTTTAACCTGTTCAGCTTTGATTGGGAAGGGTAATTTCATTTTTTCTAACAATCTCAAAAATTTAACAACAATTTTATCCGGTAGATAAAGTTTGTAAATTTTACGATCCATGATTGTCGCAATGGTATCAATGACTTCATTATATGTAATAGCGTTTTTTCCAGCAATGTTGTAACTTTTACCAATCGTTTTTGGTTGATCCAGACATTGTATGATAGCCTTTGCCACATCATCCACAAAAACTGGTTGCTGCAAATAATTTCCTTTTCCAAAGATTGGGATTAATGGAAACCGTTGCAACAGGCGTATCAACCGGTACATATTACGATCACGCTGGCTGCCGTAGATCATGGTAGGACGCAGATTGGAATATGCCAGATCGCTGTTTTGGATGGCTGCTTCCGCTGCCAGCCGTGTTCGCTTACTTTGGCTGTTCAATTTTGTGAAAATAGCAGTTGTACTGATAAAAATGGCTCGTTGGATCCCGGCTGCCTGCGCAGATTTGACAATATTTTCTGCGTGACCAAATCCTAAGGATGCGATATTGACGAGTGTGTCGCAGCCCTGCATGGATTCCATCAAATGCTCCTGGTTTTCCAGATTTCCCGGGTGCCAGTGGATTTCCAATTGCGGCAATACGCTTCGATCACTGCTTTGGCGATACAAACAATGCACATCCCATCCTCTTTCTAACAAAAGGGGAACGGTTCTACTGCCCGTAAACCCGGTTGCGCCGGTTACGAATACCTTCATGCCTTCCTCAATTGCAGGAATAAATCTCTGGTTTTCTCTAGCATAACATGACGATCCAGATGTTTTTCCAGATACGAATGGGCATTGCTTCCCATGGCATTGATTTGATCAGGTTGAGATGATAAAGTAAGGATAGTATCTGCTAATTGTCGATCGTCACCGGGCGGAACATATACCCCTCCCTGACTTTCTTCGATGACCTGGCGAATGACCCCATCAATCACCAGGATGGTGGGTTTACCAGCTGCCATGTAATCAAAAACCTTATTGGGATAAGTAGTGCGGAACATGGGAATATCCTGCAGAATTGCCAGGCAGACATCCGCTGCTGCGACGATGGCAGGAATTTGATGCTTGGGTCTGACACCGGCAAAGAGCAGATTATTCAATTCTAGCTTCTGGGCTTCTGCCTGTAGTTTTGGACGTTCTTTCCCATCTCCAAATAGTACAAATTGGATATGTTCATTTTCTTTTAAATGGCTGGCTGCTCGCAAGATGGTGTAAATATCATTTGCCTGGCCGAGTGCTCCAGTATAAAGGACCAGAAATTTATCCTGCAAGTTGAGTTCCTGACGTAATTGGTTGCCAACCAATTCAGGATGGAACATCTGGATATCTGCGCCATAAGGGATAAACGTAATTTTATTCGCAGGAATACCTTTTTCTTCAATATAGGTTTTATAAGCTGGCGAATTGACCAGTATGTGGGTGGCACGCATATATAAAAACATTTCCAACATTCGGGCTAGTTTGATAAGGATTGGATTGTTGAAAACACCCATACTGACAATGAACTCCGGCCAGAGATCGCGCACTTCCAATAAAAATGGTTTGCGGCGCAGGAAAGCTACTAACCAGGAAGAAAACGCCTGAAAAATCGGTGGGGTGGTGCCCATGATAATATCAACATCCTTCACCCGCATGGCAGCGATAAATGAACTGAACATGAAACTGAAGAATGAGAATATGCGCCAGAAATAACTGCGATGAATGGCGGGGTAGATGTATGTTCGGAAGATGTGTACCCCTTCAACAACCTGTTCCTTGACCAGACCCTTATGGTCAACCGTACGTTGTCCGGTTTGATAATTTAAATCCGATGCGACAATGACCAATTCATCTCCGTATGTTTGTAAGTATTTTGCCATTTCATAATGCCGGGTGTGTCCCGGTTCATCTGGGGAGACAAATACCTGGTTGATTAACAGGATTTTCATATCGATTATTTTACCATCCAGAAAGAAAACTCAGTCTGCTTTTGCGTGGTTCATGTAAAATTACTTCTATGAAGATAGATTATATTCTTCCAGAGGGTTTTTATGACCGCTATGTAGTCGATGTAGCTCGAGATCTTCTGGGTAAACGCCTGGTGCGGATGTTGGATGGGAAACGAATCTCCGGCATTATCTGCGAGACGGAAGCATATGATGGTATGCAGGATCTGGCATGTCATGCCAGGGTCGGGAAGACGAACAGAAATGCGGTCATGTTTGGACCTGCGGGTAGAGCTTATGTGTACTTTACCTATGGCATGCACTGGTGCTTGAATGTGGTCACTGGAGAGCAGGATTATCCAGCTGCCGTTTTGATACGGGCAATTGAATCGCAGGGTGGAGTTGCAATCATTGCTGAAAACCGCAGCCAGGTCAATCAAAAGAACTGGACCAATGGTCCTGCCAAGTTAACCCAGGCGTTGCAAATTAATGGTGACCAGAATGGGATCAATATCACCCGAAGTGATGCTAATTTATGGATTGAAACAGGATGGCAAGTCGAAGAATCGCTGGTCCAATCAGGTCCGAGGATTGGTATTGGGAATACACCAGAACCCTGGCGAAGTATGCCCTGGCGGTTCTGGTTTTATGCCTCACAAACCAAAGAAAAGAGCATTCATTCATGAAGTGGTGGGGGAGTCTCTTAATATTAACGATTTTTTTATCCGGTTGCAGTAATTTAAATTTATCGCCAACACCAGTTGATGATGGACTTGAACATTTTCTCTGGGTGGGTGATGATCAACTCCGGACCGGCCCCTTGGATATGCAGACTTTGTTATTGCTGGAACTGGCTGGTGATTCACAGTTTCTGCGTATGCATCGAGCGATTTCTCCGCGTTATACATTGGTCTCATCATTCAATCAGGAAGAATTTTTACAATTAACCAATTTGCAGAATACAGATCTGGTTATTATTCAGGCGTTTGGGGTGCAAAGGAATTTTTCTGAGGAAGATTTCGAGAAGAATGCGAAAACCTGGGTTGATTTCTTCAAAAAGCTAGACATACAGGTTGTCGTTTTTTACCCCTGGAGTTCTGCTGTAGATTCTGTATCGGAAAGGGAAAGATTGGATCGCATGATCCACCAATTGGGTTGGCAGGAAGATTTGACAATTGTCCCGGTTGGACCAGCCTGGCAAGCTGCACTTAAAAATAGACCTGATCTCCAACTGTATGCCAATGATGGGATTCATCCTTCGGCGTTAGGTGTATATTTATCAGCCTGTGTGTTGTATGCCAGTATCACGGGTGAATCTCCCCTGGATAATCCGGTTTATACTTCCATTGGGTTCGATAATCCTGATGAGATTGTCAAACTGGATGGGGATTCAGTTCAATTCCTACAGGGAATCGCCTGGGAAACAATGAACGATTATCTCCAAAAAGATGAATTTCGCGTTATTATTAAGCGATAATTGCCTTTAACATGGTAATTCTGGAAACAAAGGAGAAAGACTATGTTTCGAAAAACACCAACTTCACCTCTGACACCACAGGCTCCTATCGAACGTGTTACCTCAGTTCTGGGTCCAGGGATTAATTGGAAAGGTGATCTACGTGGCAGTGGCGGCATTCGGATTGAAGGAGCCTTTGAAGGAGAAATAAACATTCGCGGTTTGGTGGTTATCGGAGAGACTGGCCGCGTCAGCTGTGAACAAATACAGGCAAATTCTGTCATTGTCGCAGGGGCTGTCAAAGGAAATATTATTGCAGAAAAATTAGAAATCCGTAGCACTGGGCGTGTATGGGGAGATGTCACAACTGTGGCTTTTTCCACAGAGGAAGGTGCATTCTTACGTGGTCAGGTTCGGATGGAAGAACGTGTGGAGTTATCCCTGGTTGAAGAAGTTAAGCCGCTAACAGATTCCGAATAGGATGATATGAAAAAAATAAAAATAATTTCTATTTTCATGGTTTTAGTTTTATCAAGTCTGGCTTGCTCTTCCGATTTTCGAAATTCGATTATCGATCGGTTACCAGAAAAGGTGGGGGAGGCAATTTCAAATCCAGGTCAAATTGCTACCCTGGTGGTTGATGAGGTGGCTGAACTTAATAATGAAGGACAGGAATCAGGGAATTCCACTCAACCTCATTTTGATGATCTTGCATTTGGAATGAATACCCTGGAAAGTTTCCGGTTCCAATTTGTTCAATCATTACAAGGTATGGATGATGAAGGAAATACAACCAGTATTTCCGTCGTTAATGATCAGGAGGTTATTAAATCTCTTCAGATTGTCCACATGCACATGGAAACGACAACTGAAATAAAACCGTTACAAATTTTAGATGTGTATCGCTTTGGTAATGAAGTCTTCCTATTGAATGAGGTTGGTGAATGCACTGCGTTTACCGAAAACCTGGATGTGTTGGATGCTGATGGTTCTGATCTGGGATTATCATCCATTTTTAGTAACCTTGATATTGGAAATTTAAAACAACAGGGTGAAATGATAAATGGGGTGGCTTCAAACCGTTATCAGGTAAAGAATGTAGTAATGATTAACTCGACACTCAAGAACGTAGATGCTGAAATCTGGTATGCCCAGGAAGGTGGATTTATTGTCAAATTTGCTGGGGAGGCTCAGGGAGAAGCATATTCTGAAACAGAAGGTATAAATGTGGCAGGTACCATTCGTTGGGAATATAATCTGACCGATACGAATAGCATAATTGAAATTCCTCTTCCGGAAAAATGCCAATTGGCAGCGGAAGGCGGAGTGTATGATCTCCCCGTGCCAGAGAATGCACAGGATCTCTCCATCATCGGTTCCATGATGAGTTTTAACTCCCCGGATGTTGCATCCAACTTGGCTGATTACTATCGCTTGGAAATGCCTGTAGCGGGTTACACCTTGAGTGATGAAACTGTTTATGATGACTTTTACGTGATCACTTATATAAAAGCAGAAGAAACCATCACGATTATGATTTCTGGTGTGAATAGTGGTGGCAGTGATGCAATCATAACGGTTGAAGTGAAATGAGTTTCAAGGACCAGAATACTCAGATTTTCTTTCCTGATCGAAAACAAGGGATTATTCTGCATGGAATATTACTTGTCATTCTGGTTCTAATTATGTTTATGGCACTATGGGCAACCACCAGTTGGGCTGAAGGAAGTTTTTTTGTTATTTTTATGATCCTGATTGTCATCCTGACAGCACTTATCCCCTTCGTTGTTTATCGTGGATATGCGTTAATGTATGCCCGTTATATTCTGGAACGGGATGGTTTACGTATCCGCTGGGGCTTACGCACAGAGGATATCCCATTGACAGATATTGAGTGGCTTCGTCGTGCCAATGAATCGGGATACGCCATTCAGCCCCCTGTGCTCGCCTGGTCGGGTGCCATTTTAGGAGAGAAACATTCAGAGAGTTTAGGGACAATTGAATTCATTGCCTCGAATCTTGAAAAAATCATACTGGTCGCAACACCTGCAAAGGTGTATGCAATTTCACCGCAGAATCCACGTGATTTTGAATTGGCATTTCAAAGAACATTTGAGATGGGTAGTCTTTTCCCGATTGAATCATTATCCACCAGACCGGCAGCGTTTGTTCAGAATGTGCTCAAAGATAAATTTGCAAAATACCTGGTGCCATTGAACATTGGATTGACATTGCTTCTATGGTTGGTGAGTGGATTCATTATTGCCAATCACCAACAATTGCCATTAGGTTTCTCCCCGCAAGGTCAACCTTTAGAATTGGTTAATTCCCAACAATTATTATTGATCCCCATATTGGGATTATTTGTTCTGGTCATCAATATGATCCTGGGTTTATTTTTCTTCCGCAGGATCGAATACTTTCAAATTTCTTATCTATTGTGGTCAGGAGGTGTAATAACCCCGATCCTCCTTTTGGTTTCTATGATCATTTTATCCATTTATATATGAGTGAACCAATTGATTGCTATTTTTAATTCCCAATTATTCATTGGTTTTATACTGGCTGTTCTCATTGCTTTTTCTTCATTTAAGATTGGATTTTTATCCAAGAGTGGTGCCATTGCAGCCTGCTTATTGGGGACTGTTGTGTTTGGTCTGGGTGGCTTTGCCTGGGCAGTGGTTCTGATGGGATTTTTTATTTCCTCCAGTGTGCTTTCAAAACTTTTTAAACGTCGTAAAGCTGACCTGGAAGAAAAATTTTCAAAAGGATCCAAAAGGGATGCCTGGCAGGTTTGGGCAAATGGTGGTATTGCTGGTATTTTTGTTATTCTGCATGCAATCTTCCCGGATTACATCTGGCCATGGTTGGCTTTTTGTGGAACAATGGCTGCTGTCAATGCGGATACCTGGGCAACAGAATTAGGTGTTTTGAGCAAGAAAAGTCCTATCAACCTGGTGACTGGTCAATCAATGGAGGCCGGGGCATCGGGTGGGGTAACAACGTTAGGCACATTTGCGGCATTTTTCGCTTCACTTTTCATCGCAATTCTGGCAATTTTATTCTGGCCAGTCTTTCTTCAGAAACCTTCCAACGCAGAAATCTGGACTA
>JACZIY010000661.1 GCA_014860845.1 Anaerolineaceae bacterium | reverse complement strand
GTTTTTATTGGTGGGTCAACGTTGGGATATGGAAATCCGGAATCGTATGAGTTTCTTAAATGATTGGCAAACTTCCTTAAAGAAAGAATGCCAATTGGATGGAAAACTCCATCCCAGGGGGGGAAGTGATTATTTTATTTACCCGAGAAAATGTTTTTCTCAATTGCCTGAATTTGCAGTTGGAAGGGCTGGTTGGGATAACTGGATGTTTTATCATGCGCGCCGCAATCAATGGCCAGTGATTGATGCCACAAAATCCATTCAAATTATTCACCAGAATCATGATTATTCGCATTTACCTGGCGGTCAGGCTCATTATCGCTTACCAGAAACCAATGAAAATGTGCGATTGGCTGGTGGCCGCCGCACCATCTTCACTTTAATGGATGTGAATTACGAAATTGAAAATAGAAAAGTTATAAAATATTCATTGGATTGGAAAAAATTCTGGCGAGAAGTAGAAATATCCCCTCTAATCTCGCTCAAATCTAAATGGTTAGCACAAATTCTCTTCGCAATCCTTCATCCTAAAAGGGCTTATTTGGAATTACGGAATTGGATTTCCTCCAGGAAAAATACAGATAGGAAAGATTATGCGTAAAGGTCAAAACCCGGCTAAGTTTGTAAATACAGTCGCAAAACCTGCCTAAATCACGGTTGCTGTTCTTAGTTATACCCCTTACCTGAGTGGTTTTTATGTTGATGCCCTAAAAGTGCTGGATGCATGTCTTTCCAGTATCAAAAAAGAATCAAAATTAGAATTTGATTTGATGGTATTTGATAATGGAAGTTGTGAGGAGGTTCAGGATTATTTATTGAGAGAACAGAGATCTGGAAATATTCAATTTTTAATACTTTCCGATAAAAATCTTGGCAAAGGTGGTGCCTGGAATATTATATTTGACGCTGCACCTGGGGAGATCATTGCTTATGCGGACAGTGACGTCTATTTCCATGAAAATTGGCTATCCAAGAGTGTCCAAATTTTGGAGACCTTTCCAAATGTGGGAATGGTCACTTCCAGACCCTTCATTACCAAAAAAGAATTTATAACCAGCACAATCCAGTGGGCACAGGAAACCAATGATGTAATAGTTGAAAGTGATAAATTTGTTCCCTGGGAAGTTTTCGCTGAGTTCAATTTGAGTTTGGGTCAAAATATAAATGATATTCAATATGATTATGATCAGAATGATATAGAAAAAATTAATTATAAAAATCAGATAGCTTTTGCTGGCGCATCACACTGGCAGTTCTTAACAAAAAAAAATATTATCAAACAATTTCTACCATTTGCTATGGACCGTCCAATGGGACAGGTACGACAGTTGGATCAACGCATGAATGATGCTGGTTATTTACGGCTAATGACTTCAGAACCCTTGGCAGACAATATGAGTAACAGCCTAGAAAAATTGGGTGTTACCACAGCCAAGGGAAATGAAAAAGCGAAGAGATCATCAAGGTTGATCGATCTTCCAATCATTAAACG
>JACZIY010000660.1 GCA_014860845.1 Anaerolineaceae bacterium | reverse complement strand
ATATTATTTAGGTAAATTTAATTAGCTGCATGTTGAACAAGAAGAATTATTTTTGATGATATTTGTAAAATCATTATTAGAAACTATCATGCTAAGAAACGAGGAATAATGACTCACGATGGATCTCATTCGAAGAGTTTTTCGTTAAATGTGAGTGGATTCTTTTGATATTGAGAAAAAAATAGCGGTTATCATTACCGCTATTTTTGGTGTAGATTTTATATTTATTTTCATTTAGACTTTATTGGATCATGCTCACGACGAATTTGCTGTGACTATAATCTGCTCTTTAGTTTCCAATGGCGTAGTAGCCCGTAGAAAACCAATGAATAAAATAATTGCACCAAGCAATTCGCTAATGTATAAGGCGCCTGGAATACCAAAACGGCTGAATGTCCCACCAAAGGCTGGGAGGATTGCCCCGAATGCAATCAGAACATTGCCTATGACACGATGTAAAAGCACGCGTTTTCGCCAGAAGAGAATCGCGGAGTACAGAGCACCCCCCACCAATGCAATGGTGCCATAGAGGTTGAAGAAAGGCGTAAGAACCCGTACACCATCGGAAGTAATTGCTTGACCACTGAGCTCGCTGCCAGTATGCAGACTATTCAACATGAGTGCAGGATCAAGTTGAGCATTAAAGACTTTGTAAATGGCAAATAAGGATGCCAGACTTAGAAGAATCATTAAAGTATTTGCAACCCGTTTTTTCAATAAAAGATAAATTGTTCCCTGTCCAAGCCAGGCTGCTACCAGTATGGCGCCAAAAATGTACCACAATCGGAAAACGAGTGTATACCAACCAAAGAAACCATAATAAGCTTCACAAAACCCACCAATTCCATAAAAAATCATCCCAATTCCCCAAAGCAAAAGATGATATCCTTTCTTTTTAAAAAATCGTTTGAATAATAAATAAGCAAAAACAAAACTAATTAAAAAACTGAAAAACGGCAAGATCGATAACATCTCAATTTCCCTTCTTGTTTTTTATTGTAAAAATAAATATTATTTTACCCACTCAAAAGGACCAGGAAAACAATCACTATTAATGTGACCAATGCAATCCCGATCAGTGTGAAAAATATGGGTAATGATTTTTCGTAAAATTGTGGGAAAACTCTCTTTTTCTTCATTGACAGCGCTATTATAAGCTCAACGAATTAAATTCGGATTAGAAATTGATAGAATTAAATTAGATAGTGATTAGAAGATTGAAATGTATGAGTAAAAATAATCCGTGAATAATCAACCTGGAAAAAACCACTGGCTTTTGAATCAAAAAACGATTGGTTAATAAAAACCAACCGTTATTGATGCGTGTAATTATTTTTACAGACTTGGGGCAAAAATACCAGAGAAAATGAGCCAGGCGAGTGTCGTTTTGGCAGCCAGACTGAGGATGATATAGACTCGTTCTCCAAATAAGTAATCATTCCAACGTCCTACCTTCTTATATTGCAGGTACATATTCAACGCGAAGATGTTGAAGAAGGCAAATAATGTTGGAATGATGGCGTAAACAAATGCTGGTGGCTTGGCGTCTCCAGAGTTTACGGATCCGATAAAATAGAGGAAGATAACGATCCAGGGAGCAATACCAGCAATACATCCATAAATAAAGGAAGTCCAATCAACTTTATTCGTATATTGATTTTGATACTCCATCATAATGCCAAACAGATTCATGGTTGCATTGACAGCAAAGATTAGGATGATACCGCCAATATCATTGAATCCAACCAATAGGCCGATCAAAACGATCATTAAGGATGAACTGAGAGCGTATTCATAAAACCGAACAGGGTTCATCCCTTTCTTCAATACTTTGGCATACCATTTAAAACCAAAGGTAGCAAGGCCGAAGTGGGCAACCGCGGATAACAGAAGAAAGATAGCTACACCAATTCCCAATGGAATGTCCCCGATTTTTTGTGGATCCGCGACCAATCCTCCCATAGTTGGATTAAAGGTCAAATAATTGGAAAAAATAGGATAGGTTTCTCCTGGCGTATCCACGATAAACGTGATTGCTACCATAAATGCGCCTTGAATAAAATGGAGAAAACCCATAATCAAGTTAAACTTACGTAATTTTTGGATTTTTAGATCCATATTGTCGATTATTAATTCTGAACTCATCTTCTCATCTCCTTGAATTTTGTAATATTTACTAGATTATACATAGTTTATACATAAAAATAACAATACTGTATAAAGTTTATATATGGATTATTCATAGAAAATACCACCCAAAATTATTTAGCCATTAAGGATAGCCCAAAAGTGTCAATTGATAGATTGTATGTCTAAATTAATGATTTCATTAATTGGAGCGATAAAATTGTTATCGCAAATGTTTTTTCTTCATTCATCGATATTCTGCACATATTGGACTCGAATATTTAACGGTTGTAAAAGTTTTGATAAAACGAATATAATTCTATTAACCTTTGTTTAGTAAAAAATTTTTTTAAGGTATTCCATGCATTTATCAATAATCGTTCCTGTTTATAATGAAGAAGAAAATGTTCCCTTGCTGTACCAGGCAGTTATCGATGCCATGCAGCCTTTTCAACAACCCTGGGAACTGGTTCTGGTCGATGATGGCAGCAAAGATCAAAGCTACACCAGACT
>JACZIY010000659.1 GCA_014860845.1 Anaerolineaceae bacterium | reverse complement strand
CTCACCTGCAAAAATCTTTTTGAATTGCGCTATCATCTTACCCAAATTGGTGTTGATGTCGTTCGCATCGGTCAAGATTAAAACCTTTTTAGTTCCTGGATCAACCCTCGTTTTCGGCTCATCCGGCTGGTACACAAAGTCACTGAATGTTAGTGGGTCGAAAAGCCTTGAGGTTACAGCTTGCTCTCGGATAGCCTTGAAGAAACCCTCAGCGAAAATTGTTATCTCCCGTCTTCTCTCCGCTTTCATCATGTCAATGATATCCAAAGAGATGGCATCAACGAATTTCATTTTTAGGTCTTCACAAACAGCTCGCATGTAATTGTGGGCGGTATGGTCGTAGAAATGGATGGAAGTGGTCATTACAGCAGCATATTTGTTCTCGAAAGCATCTACCAATCCTCTCTCAGAAATCAGTTCGATGAAGCGCATATATTGAGCTGGGACACAAAGAACCCAAAGCCCGAAAGACCACAAAACTCCATCAGCTGATCGAACCTCATTTATGACTTCCTGAAAGGCTTCTAGATCACACTCCATCTTTTTGATACGTTGGGATACATGGAAAATTCTGAAATCGTGTTGAGGGTAATGTTTTCTAATGTATGCGACGTACTGTAGGGTAATGCTGTCTTCGCCTTTTGGGCTTCCGTTTAATACAATAATTTTCATTTGCGAAATTCCTTATTCACCTTGCCGATAGATTCTTACTCTTGAAAATCGTCAGCTCTCTTAAATTTACATGGATGTAACGCTCGGAAGTGGATTTTATCCATTTCCAGTGCAATACAAGATGCAAAATCGCAAGGATTGTCCACATGACTCCAAACACTACATGCAAGCGGTCAGGAACACTTACAACATAAATGTCATCCCCAAAGTTGAGCCCCCATGCTATTGCGCCAGACACGTAGGTAGCAATAAAGGCAAACCACATGATCCGATCGACAATACGATTGGCGCGCAGCTTTTTCTGCATCCCCGCAAGAGGTCGTCCTCGCAAGGCTTTGAGCCAACCCCAGTGCCAGACAATGTGTAAAACGATACCAGCAAGACCCACCATCCCAAAACAAATATGGGCAGCTACCCACATGCTTCGGGAAAATCCTAAATAGAAAATATCCATAGTATGAGGGATAACTAGCCACAACAAAACGCCTGTCAGGGTTGTTATCAGAAGCGCCATAAAGATGGTCATATCGAGCCAGAAGTTTTTTTCAGTTTTACTCATTTTTCAGTACCTTTTACTGGGTGTTGTTTCAACGAGAAAATCTCAGGTGAATGATGATGCAAAGGGTTTACCATTATGACCACATTCCCCTTTTTATGCCCCTGCTCGACATAGCTGTGAGCCTCGGCGGTATGCTCCATCGGATAACATCGATCGATAAAAGGTTTGATATTCCCAGCCTCGATCAACTCTTTGATGGAAATTAAATCATCAACATTTCCCGGTCCAAGCGCACAGATCACTTTCTTGCCGCCCGACCTTGAAGTCAATAGCATTTGGAAAAGTTGTTTCATCTTGAAACTGGCAAAGAGGTGGATCCCTTTTGGCTTGAGCGAACTTTTACATCGTGAAACTGAACTCCTGCCCAGTATGTCAAAAATCAGATCATAGGTCTCCCCGTTTTGGGTGAAATCATCTTTGGTGTAATCAATAACCCTGGCCACACCCAGGGATTTTACAAATTCCACTTTCGAGGTGCTGCAAACTCCAGTCACTTCTGCCCCCAAAGACCTGGCAATCTGAACAGCCGCTGATCCTATTCCTCCAGAAGCGCCATTGATGAGGACTTTTTGTCCCGGTTTTATATTTGCCCTTCTGAGCAAAGATAAAGCCATGAGGGCTCCATAAGGAATACCAGCAGCTTCCTCAAAGGTCATATTGGTCGGTTTTATTGCCAGCATTCCATTTTCAGGCATACAGAGGTATTCGGCATACGCACCCATTCTTTCCCCGGAATATCCAAAAACCTGGTCACCTGGCAAGAATCTTTTTACTTCACTGCCAACGGCTTCAATTTCTCCAGCAAACTCATTCCCAAGGATCGTTATCTTTGGTTGGTTGAGACCAAAGGATATTTTTGCGATAAGCCAGATGAGAAAAGGCATATTAAATTGGCGCGGAGAGATCGCCTTGTAATTTCGTGCCATCATATCCCCGAAATTTACCGATGTCGCATGGACTCTGATTAAAATCTCATTGTCCATTGGAACAGGTTTTTCAATTTCTGTCAGATGAAAAACATTGGGCGAACCATATTCTGTGTTTACAATTGCTTTCATTTTGTACATTCCTTTTTTGTATATAGGTATCATTAGTATTTCTATGCTTCAGCCGATCTGGGTTGAGGCGAGTATCCACGCTAAGGGATGCGCTATAGATTCCTTCTCGAAGCCGAGATTTTGGAAAAGGGGGATTGGCTGCCAAAAAAAGCTCATTGCCATTGGGCTCAACATAAATATTGTGGTCATTCCTAAAATTAATGCGGTTTTCGCTCGATCATTTATTTTTTCTCTTACCTTTCACTTCTTTCTGATCTTAAATCGAATCGAATATCTCATTTGCTTTGGAATCTCGTGATTTTGGCATTAAGTTACAGGTCTGCCAGGTAATTATTGACAGCAAAACCGCATTTCGAGCAGGTTTCCTGATACCAGGAATGGGGTTCACCGCAATGCCCGCATCGCCAGCGTTTATCCTGCATTTCCAGCCAATTTACGAGACCTGTGGTTTGGATCTCCTTCAAGTTTTTCAACACACATTGCCCATAAGGATATTGCTGATCTGCGATGAATTTATCCATAAGGTCACAGGTCGTTAATTTGCCACATTCGATACAGAAATCGAATCCCTTGCTTATGGCGCAAACTTTGATCCTGCAGGTTTCGCAAAACCCGGTAGGTTTCTCACTTTTGCATCCATAGCATTGCTGATCATTCTCCAGATTTCCAGCTCTGGTCGCTAATATAACCGGGCATGCACCGCAATAAACACCACAATAACCATTAAGAACGTATTCCATGTTTCCTCCTTCGGTAAAAAAACCGATTAACAGACTTTAATGACGACCTTCCCTTTCGGGTGTTCATTTTCAAAATATCGGAATGCCTCGGGGGTTTTTTCGAGCGAGTAACATCCATCAATCACCGGTTTGATATCTCCTGCTTCGAGTAATTCTTTGATTAGGATCAGATCATTATTGTTTTGTTCCAGGGAAAGAATACTGATTTTTTGTGTTCCTGGCATCGGGTTGCGTTTCGCCATGCTTCCCGCCTGGATGAGTTGACGCATGGAACCCCCGGCAACAACATAGGATCCACTTGGTTTTAATGCACGAAGGTAATCCTCAATAGGATGGAAACCGTTTACAGCCAGGATCAGATCGTATTGCATTTCGCTTTTTGTAAAATCTTCCTTCTTATAATCGATGACATGGTCTGCCCCAAGGGAACGCGCCATTTCCAGATTCCGCGTGCTGCATACCGCGGTGACTTCGGCTCCAAAGGCTTTGGCGATCTGCAATGCAAAGTTTCCAACCCCTCCCGAAGCGCCATAAATAAGCACATTCTGTCCGGGTTGTATGTTCCCCTTGTCTCGCAGCCCCTGCAAGGCGGTCACCGCCGCCAATGGGACGGCAGCTGCTTGTTCGAACGTCAGGTTGGCAGGTTTCTGGGCGATCAGAGTCTCACCCGCGCTCACGAACTCCGCCAGGGTGCCGCATCTGGTTGCACTGGGCATATACCCGTAAACCTCATCACCCGGCATAAACTGCCTGACATTCTGGCCAACCGTCTCAATGCACCCGGCAAAATCGGCTCCAAGGATATTGATTTTTGGCCGGAAAAAACCTCCGGGCATGAGCCGCATAATAATTGGATTTGCCCGCATTATTCGGACATCTCGGGAATTGAGAGAGGTGGCATGAATTTTTATCAACACCTCATCCTTTCGCTGAGAAGGTTTCTCCACCTCACGGAGTTGAAGAACATCCGGTGAACCGTACCTGGGGCAGATGATTGCTTTCATATTTAAACCTTTCTGTTTTGCTTTTCAAATAAATAGCCAATCACAATTCCTAGTGAAAGAAACCTGGGGGCATTCATTGCTGTGTCGAGCAGGAGGTAGATGGAGGTATGAGACGGGTTTGCAAGCGCCGACAGAACTTCGATAATTGCCATAGAACTAAAACTAAGGATCAACGCTTTAAGGAAAGGATTTTTGCCGGGGATCCTTTCAAAGGAACGAAGCAGAAAATAACTGACAAATAATGCGATCACCAGTCCGCCAGCCAACGCTTCAACCAGGGCTATCGGGAGCGAAGAAATCGAGAACGCGGCTTGGTACTGCGCGCTGATGGGTGAGACTGCGATTATGAAGTCAGTGATCCAGAAAGCCGCGCCTCCCGTTGTCGCCAACATAAACAGTTTCTTTAGGAATTCTCGAGAAGCATGAGCTTTAGTTTGACCCGTTACCCTGGATTTCATGGCTTTTTCCTTATACCAACCCGGCAGGGCTTGCTGCGACTACAGATGATTTGATTTCCCTGTACTGTCTTTTACAAACATAGCCTATCGCGATGCCAAGAGCTGTGTTGCGGCTGACGTTAAATACTGTTCCGATGATGAAGTATCGCAAGACATTACCGGTGGCGGAAAAACTTGAGGGACCTCCGAGCAGGATTGTGACGATGACCAGAACAATCGAGCTTAGGATGACAGATTTTAAAATCGGATCCTTTACCGGAATCCTGTCAAAGAAACGCAGTAAAGGAAAACTGACCCAGAATCCGATGATCAAACCGCCAAACAAAGCTTCCAACAGCATTGGATAATAAGAAATTGACATGACAGCCCTGTAATCTGCTGCAATTGCGGTTCTCGAAATTGCGAAGTTAGCCAGCCAGAAAGCGAGGCCACCAACCACAGCCAATACGAACGTTTTTTTCAAGATCCCTTTGGATCCGGTTACCATTTTGCTTTCTTTGTTTTTATATATAGTAGTCATGTTATTTAGGTTCCTTTGCACCCATAATCAAAAGCCACAATGTAAGGGAAAACTCTCCAATAAATCCAGCCGCAGAAGCTATTATTGCTATAACCTCGTTCGGGAAAAGGAAAAACTGAATGGGAAACATAAGCCAGGCAAAACATTCAACCATCAAAATGATGCCTAAAAATTTAGGAAGGTACCCCGACTTGAAAACTAAATACCCAAGTGGGAAAAGCCAGGCAGCAAAAAATGGCTGGG
>JACZIY010000658.1 GCA_014860845.1 Anaerolineaceae bacterium | reverse complement strand
AAATGAGGAGAACACAATGTTAAGAAAACATAACGGCTTAATCTTCGTATTAAGTATTATTGTGGTGTTATCAATATTGGTAACTGGATGCGCTCCTGCAGCAACAGAGGTGCAGGAACCAGGCGCAGATTCTTCCGCAGCAGAACCAATGGTGGAAAAACCAGTGGTAAAAATTGCTTTTCTTGGCCCACTGACCGGTCAGAATGCTGCTATGGGAATGGGAGGGTTGAATTCGGTAACATTGGCTGTTCAAGAAGCGAATGCTAATCCGGATTATAAATATACGTATGAACTTGTTCCGATTGATGATGAATGTAAACCTGAAGTAGCTGTGCAGGCTGCTTTAATGGCTTCCAGTGATCCAGAAATTATTGCTTCTGCGGGACATTACTGCTCCATGGCAGCGATCTCAACGGCAGACACATTCCATAATAATGGATTGGCAAATATTGTTTGGGGCGCAGTTCTGCCAGCGATCACCCTTGGAAATGACTATATTGAAGTTTCACGTGTAAACGGTACGCAAGTGGAACAAAATCAGGCAAATGCAAAATTTATGGCTGAAGTGCTTGGAGCAAAGACCATATCGATCATTTATGATACTTCGGATTATGGTAAAGGTCATCTGGAATACATTAAGAAAGCTGCTCCGGAATTTGGACTTACAGTCCTTTCTGAACAAGGTGTCACCATCGATCAGGGAGACTTCTCCACTGAGTTAACCAAAGTAAAAGCAGAAAACCCAGATGTGCTCTATTTAGGTGCATTGACTGATTTAGGTGTTCCCATTCGAAGCCAGATGGTGAAATTAGGTATGGGTGATATCCCGTTGGAAGGAACCTCTGGAATCAAAACCGATGCCTTCATTGAAGGTGTCGGTGCTGAAAATGCAGAAGGTGTTGTGGCCTGGCTGGATGGCCCACCACTTGAGGAACTACCGGGGGGACCTACTTTCCTCACTTCCTTTACTGCAGCAGGATTCAAGGAACCTCCAGAAGCCTATGGCCCATTTGCCTACGTAGCTGCACAAATCATCATTCAAGCTGTTGAAACTGTAGGCCCGGATCGAGCAAAAGTTGCTGAATATATTAATACAACCAATCTCGCTGATAGTATCATCGGACCAGTAATTTTCAACGAATACGGACAGAACAAAATTCCGCTGGCAAGCCCATACGTCGTCCAGGATGGACAGTGGGTTTATTGGCCAAAATCTGAATACGCATCCGGACTCAGAAAAATGCCCGGTTCAGATTAATTAGTGATTGATAGAAATAATGATAGTTGTGGATTTAACGATCCACAACTATCTGGTTTGATCAGCTTGATCGTCCCAAAAAGCTTGATTATTTTATATTTTGCCTTAATTTTTCGATACTTTACAGTTGAAAGGAGAGTGTCTCTTGTCCCCTTTTGAAATGATCATTCAACAATCGATCAATGGCATAATGCTTGGCATGATGTACGCTTTGGTAGCAGTAGGTTTTACCCTTTATTTTGGTGTTCTGGACCTGATTAACTTCAGCCACGGTGATTTTTTTATGCTGGGTGGTTTCATGGCCCTTGTGATGTACCTTCTGGGTGAAGCGCTGGGTTTTGCAGAGAATGCACCGGTATTACTTGTAATGATGTTCATTGGTTCTATGATATTAACCGCGGTGATTGCAATTGTGACTGCGCGGCTTGCTGTAAAACCGGTAATGCGCGCCCCAATGATCATCAGCTTATTGGTAACACTGGGATTGGGTATTGCTGTAAGAGAAGCTGTTCGTTTGTTATATCCTCTTGGAGCGAATCCTCAATTTTTTCCTTCATTACTTCCACAAGGTGATTTTACAATTGGAAACGTTGTCATTCGATATGAAAATTTAATTATTCTGGCAATTGGTATAACAACCATTCTTATAGTCTATTTGATCATCAATAAAACGAAGATGGGATCCGCTATCAGGGCTGTTGCCCAGGATCATGAAGCGGCAATGATGATGGGTGTCAATTTCAATCGTACTATTGACACGACATTCTTTATTGGTGCTGCCGTAGCAGCAATTGCTGGAATTTTATATGGTTTATATTATGGTAGGATCCAATTCAATATGGGCGCTATTATGGGCGTAATAGGATTCTCCGCTTCAGTTATTGGTGGACTGGGGAGTGTGTTTGGCGCAATTGTTGGTGGTATTCTCTTTGGTCTTATGGAAACCCTTGCCGCTGCAGCCCTCCCAATGATCGGATCTGAAAATAAACGAGTCTTCGCTTTTTTGGTTGTTATTCTGTTTCTAATCTTCAGACCAAACGGCATTCTTGGCGAAAAAACGTCTGAGAGAGTGTAGAGAGGAGAGAAACAAATGACTGTGCATAAAAAACAGAAAATCGCAGGTTCGCTGGGAATCCTTGTCGTTTTATTGCTCGAGGTTATCGGTTTTTTCCTGGTTATGTCGATCTTTATGGTTGATGGAGGAACGATCCTGATACCGGTTTTTGTAATCGGAGCAGGCGTATTGATTGCGTTTAAAAAGGTTCCTGGATTGAAATCCGGAATTTATGCAGCTTTTTCAAACCACAAATTGATTGCCATAATCGTTGGGTTTGTGTTGTTACTTCTGCCACCGTTCCTGTTGGTAAAGAGTGCTTATTGGCTGTTCATTGTGATCAATGCACTCATATTCATTATTGCCTGTCTCGGATTGAATCTACAACTTGGAAGCACAGGTATGATGAATCTGGCTGGTGCTGCTTTTATGGCTTTTGGCGCTTATTCAGCAGGCTTATTGGCCATTAATGCGGGTTGGCCATCCTGGGCAACTTTGATTGCGGGTGCTGTTATTACCGGATTGTTTTCGATCATCCTTTTCATACCCGTTTTAAAAACCAAAGGACATTACCTGGCGCTGGTCACCATTGCTTTCCAGTTTGTGGTGGTCATCCTGGCAGAAAACGTAGAGTTCACTGGTGGCCCACAAGGTTTAAAAAATATACCGTTTATAAGTTTTCTGGGTTACTCATTCAACGAACCAATCAATTTGGGTTTTATTACACTTCATAAATATGCCAACTACTACTATTTGGGTTTAGCTCTGGCAATTATCGTGTCCCTGGTTTGTTTGCGAATTTATAAATCCTGGGTGGGTGTGACGGCCGCTACCATACGCGACGATGAAGTCGCTGCAAAAACCAATGGAGTAAGAGTCAATTATTGGAAACTGGTAATTTTTGTGTTAGGTAACAGCTTCATTGGCCTGGCGGGTGCATTTTTTGCGCACCTGATCGGTTTCATCTCGCCACCCAATTTTGTCTTCGATCGATCTTTGGTTATGGTTTCTGTAATCATTCTGGGAGGGATGGATAATGTGTTTGGCATTATTATCGGATCTATTCTACTGATCACAATGCCAGAAAAACTTAGATTCATCCAGGAATATCGTTTTTTGATCTATGGTCTACTCTTGGTCATTATGTTGATCTTCAAACCTAAAGGTCTGATTCCATTTGTTCCACGAGATTTCAAGGAGTTGCTTTTGAAAAGTAAATCCAAAAACCCTGCTCCTGAAATGAAAAGTGAAGGAGATGAGAAAAATGGTTGATAATAATAACATCCTGGAGACAAAAGACCTGACCATTCAATTTGGTGGGCTAGTTGCTGTTGACCATATCAACATGGAGATTAAACGGAATTCGATCATGGGCTTAATCGGACCAAATGGTTCGGGTAAAACGACTATTTTCAATATGTTGACTGGTCTATATTCTCCAACAGAAGGGTATTTCACCTATGAAGGAGAATCTATGGCAAAGAAATCGGCTATAGAGATTTCCCGAAAAGGAATAGCCCGAACATTTCAATCCAGCCGATTATGTCTTGACCTGTCAATTCTAGATAATGTCTTCATCGGCATGCACTCGAAACAGAAACAGTGGTTGACAAGCGCAATATTCCAAAGAAATAAACTTGCCAGCGAGGTATCCTATGCTTACGAAAAGGCAATTTATCTCTTGAATATATTCAATCCAGAGTTGGTTAATAAAGCCGGAAAGCCAGCTGGTTCACTATCCCAAATCGATAGACGCCGCGTTGAAATTTGTAGGGCAATGGCCATGGAACCCAAGCTGCTTCTTCTGGATGAACCTTCTGCCGGCATGATACCGGAGGAAATAACAGCCTTAATGACGGATATTCAAATCATCAAATCAGAATCCAAGGATATTACCATCGTGATCGTTGAACATGTAATGTCAGTGATTAAAATGATCACCGAAAACGTGTTTTGCCTGAACTTTGGAAGAAAAATTGCTGAAGGGTGTTATGAGGAGGTTTCAAAGGATCCGGAAGTCATATCAGCATATCTTGGAAAGCATGGAGCTGTATAATGGATAACGTACTTCTACAACTCGACAATATAACAACAGTGTATGGCAAAAATGAGATGCTTCGAAATGTATCTCTGGATGTTACGCAAGGTTCTGTCACTTGTTTACTGGGATCCAATGGAGCTGGTAAATCCACACTGATTAAAGCCATTCTAGGGTTGGTAAAAATTACCAAAGGAAAAATCATTTTTGATGGAAATGACATCACTAATATCTCAACCCATAAAGCTGTTGGATTGGGAATATCCATCGTTCCAGAAGGCAAGCGGATTTTTCCCAAAATGACTGTTAGAGAAAATCTTCGCATGGGCTCATACATGGAAAAGGATAATAATAAAATCGAACAACGCATGGAAGAAATTTTTATCCTTTATCCACGTCTTAAAGAACGAATTAAACAGGTGGCTGGTACACTTTCTGGTGGAGAGCAATCCATGCTTTCCATTGGCCGTGGATTGATGAGTGACCCAAAACTGCTTATTTTTGATGAACCATCCCTCGGTTTAGCGCCTATTCTCGTTGAACAAAATTTTGATACGATCAAAGAAATTAACTTCAAAGGAACCACAATATTCCTGGTGGAACAAAATGTTCATCTAACATTGGAATATTCCTCAAGGGGTTATGTTTTGCAACAGGGCGAGGTGGTTGCATCCGGATCCGTAGATCAGCTCAGACAATCAGAATTAATTCAGACTGCCTATTTAGGATAGACTAGATAAAGATCAGAACAAACTTTTTTGCCACATCAGACAGGTTTTTCGCTTGGTTTGATGTGGCAAAACATCAACTCTTCTCAGTAATTAAATCTAAATCAATTTACAGTTCACTATTCGTTTTTGCTTTATAAATATTCAGTGCGATTTCCACAATTATGGTCTCATGTGGAGTGATAAACATGTCAAAAATAGTCAATATCAACCATATTGGAATTGTCGTCCACGATATTGAAAAATCTCTGGGTTTCTGGCAGGATATCCTGGGAATTAATCTGGATTATATGGAAAATGTGCCAAGCTTGAATCTCGATTTAGCTTTTTTAAACATTGGTAAAACGCGTATAGAGTTATTAAAACCAACTTCTACTCAAAATAATGAGTATTATGAGTTATTGCAATCGAGAGGACCAGGATTCCATCATATTTGTTTCGAAGTCGATAATATCGATGAAATGCTCGATAAATTAAAATCCCACAAACTCAAATTAAAAAATGAAAATGTAATTGAATTGCCAGGCAGGAAACTGGCTTTTGTTGAACCAGAATGTTGCGATGGGGTGGTTGTCGAGTTTTATGAGCTGATTTAATTATAGGTGTGATTCTTTCTTCCTTCTCAGATCTACGTTTATCAATGGAGTAAAAAATTTGATCTTTTAGGTTTTCATGGATGTCCTGGGGAGGGCATACAAATAATTTCTAAAATTTGTAGATCAAAGAATGTTTGCGTATGGGTAGGAATTAACGCAATCGCAGTGTCTGCACCTACATTTGTGCCTGAGATACAAACAATGGGTGTGTCCGTTCGAACAAGGCC
>JACZIY010000657.1 GCA_014860845.1 Anaerolineaceae bacterium | reverse complement strand
AAATGGTTGCCAATGATTATTTGGATAATCTTTCTTCTAACAATCTTAACTGGCGTATCGATACAATCGCCATCATTCGAAATCCATATAACCGGAAATATCAAATTAAGTGGTTTAAAAATGTGGATGCATAAAATGGATAAACCAGTCATCTTTATTGTTGGGCCAACAGCATCTGGAAAAACAAATCTTTCCATCAAATTAGCTGACATTTTGAATACCGAAATAATTTCCGCTGACTCAAAATATTTTTATCGAAAGATGGATATTGGGACTGCCAAACCTGATGTTAGTGAGATGGCAAATATCAAACACCATATGGTCGATATTGCAGATCCGGATGAAACAATCAGCGTAGCAATTTATAAACAAAAAGTAACGGATATTATTGCCAATATGCATCGCCAACTAAAAGTTCCGATTGTGGTGGGGGGAACAGGACAATATATTCATGCTATTTTACATAATTGGGCAATGCCTGAGTTAAAGTCGGACCAACAATTAAGAGAAGTTCTAGAAAATTATGCAGAACGCTTTGGGAAAATAAAATTATATGAATTTCTACAGAAGGTAGATCCCGAAGCTGCGAAAATTATTGACTTCAGAAATTTACGCAGAACGATACGGGCTGTTGAGGTGATTTTGAAAACCGGACAACGTTTTTCAGAACAACGCAAAAAGAAAGCTTCCATTTACAACCAGAAGATTATTGGAATTCGTTGGGATAGAGCTACTTTATACCAAAGGATTGATCATCGAATTGAAAAAATGATTGAAAATGGGTTGATTCAAGAAGTAAGAAAGTTGCTTGATTTGGGGTGCTCTTCCGATATACCTTCTATGACTGCAATTGGGTATCGGGAAATAGCTGGATATATCCAGGGTGAGAATACTCTTGATGAAGCCATTGTGTTAATGAAACGAAATTCACGTCAATATGTTCGCCGACAAGCGAATTGGTTTAAGGACAACGATCCCAATATTATGTGGTTTGAGGGAGTTGATTTAGAATTCAGTCGGGTTGTTGAATATATAAAATCAGACGAGGGATGGATTAACCCGGAATAAAAAAAGCACTGGTGTGAACCAGTGCTTTTTTGGCTTACGCTTTTTGTAATTCAGGCACACCACTCTTCTTAGGGGTAGGTGATGGGAAGATTTTTTCAAACTCTTCCTTTGATAATGTTTCAACTTCTAATAATTTTGTTGCAACTTGTTCCAATTTTTCGCGATAATCCGTCAGGATTTTCTTGGCTTCTCGATAAGCATCATTCACAATGGATCGCACTTCCTGATCAATTTTTTCAGCGACATTTTCTGAGTAATCACGTTGTTCAGATATTTCACGGCCTAAGAATATTAATTCTTCTTTTTGACCATAAACCATTGGCCCTAGATCCTTACTCATACCCATACGCATTACCATTGTTCTGGCTAATTTGCTGACCCGTTCAATGTCATTGGAAGCACCTGAAGTAATATCATCAAACACGAGTTCTTCTGCTGCTCTTCCACCAAGAAGCCCGATCATGTCTGCGAACATTTTCTTTTTCGCCATTAGTAATCGATCTTCCTGCGGTAGTGCGAGTGTATAACCAGCAGCCATACCACGCGAAATGATAGAAACTTTCTGAACAGGGTCCCCATGTGGTAAAACATGCATTACCACAGCGTGGCCTGCTTCATGGTATGCAACAATGCGTTTTTCTTCCTGGCTGATTAAACGGCTCTTTCTCTCAGGACCAGCGATAACTCGCTCAATGGATTCTTCAAATTCACTTTGTCCAATCAGAGTCTTATTACGTCTGGCAGCCAAAATTGCAGCTTCATTGACCAAGTTTTCCAGATCTGCACCTACAAAGCCTGGGGTTGATCGAGCAATTACACTCAAATCAATATTATCTTCGAGTGGTTTCCCTCTCACATGTACTTTGAGAATGGCTTCGCGTCCGCGAACATCAGGTCTGTCAAGCACAACGCGGCGATCGAAACGACCAGGACGCAGCAAGGCTGGATCAAGAATATCAGGTCTATTGGTGGCTGCCATGATAATTATATTGGTATCAGTATCAAAGCCATCCATTTCCACCAGCATTTGATTTAATGTTTGTTCGCGTTCGTCGTGACTTCCACCTAAACCAGCACCGCGCTGACGACCAACTGCATCAATTTCATCAACGAAGACGATACATGGCGAATGCCGTTTTGCCTGGTCGAACAAATCGCGAACTCGACTGGCTCCCACACCTACAAACATTTCAACAAATTCTGAACCTGAGATGGAAAAGAAGGGAACACCAGCTTCTCCAGAAACTGCTTTAGCTAACAATGTTTTACCTGTACCTGGAGGTCCTACTAGTAAAACGCCTTTCGGTATACGAGCGCCTAAAGAAATAAATTTTTGAGGTTCTCTTAAGAATTCGACAACTTCTTTTAATTCTTCTTTTGCCTCTTCCACACCGGCAACATCCACAAAAGTTACAGTAGGATGATCGCCAGTGAACATTCTAGCTTTTGATTTTCCAAAAGACATGGCAGCATTGTTACTACCCTGTGCCTGTCGGAATATGAAGAAGAATGCACCACCTAATATTAAGAAAGGAAGAATATATCCTAAGGCAGTCAGTACGCCAACCCATGCACTAGGGGCTTTGATGACGATTCGGATTTTTTCAGGGTTCAAATCTTCCTGGGTTACCCCAAGATTTAATAATTGTTCTACTAATGTCGCTGTTGCTTCTTTAGTAGACAAACCTTCACGAGCATCTTCCAGATATTTTACTCTTAGTCGATTTTCGCTTTCTTCAACCTCTGAAATTTTTCCAGCTTTAATATCAGCTGCAATCTGATTGATGGTTAAAGTTTCTGCACTACTACGCTGACTAAAACTATAGAATGCCATAACAATAATGGCAATAAATAGCAGCAAGTAGATAACGTACGATTGGTTTCTTGAATTCACTGTGCCTCCCAACAAGGAAAGTCTTTTTACTTTTAGAAGATTATACCAATCTACCTATGTTATGGCTATTTTTTGACAATGTTTTTGGGTACATCTTATGAATTTCTAATAATACAACATCAATTAGCCATCAAAAGTCTATTTATATTGGTTTTTTTCCGGATTGAAAATGATTCCTTCGTTAACAACCTGAAAAAAATTTCAATCCGGTAGTGATTCTAAGGTCTTTACCATTTGATGGATGTGGATACGGTCATGTTGAGCGATGAATTTTATTAATTCTGCGGTTGGTGTAGGACCAAAAATAGCATGGTTTATAGATTTATTCCATTGCTGAGGTGTTAGATTTTCAATCATTTCAATCAATGAAACTCTATTAGATATAAACCGAGATAATTCCTTTACTGGATTGTTTACAATATAGTCTCTTTCATCAGCCCATTGATCTGTTAGTGCGGCTTCAATAAATGGATTGTCTTCTTTTGTTATCATTTGAATACGAGGAATATTTACATCTTTATCAACATCAGCCATATGCGAAATAATTTCAACTAATGCCCACTCGTCTGTTTTTGGACGGTTTGAAAAACGAGCCTGGAGATTTTGAATTCTTAAAAAAGAATCCATGTTAGCAGCAGTGGCTCTTAAAATTGCCAATAATGCTTCTTTTGTATTACTCAATTCAAGTTCATGATTATTCAAATTTAAATGACTGATCCAATCCAATACATTTTCCATCTTCCCAGAAGAACTGAGAGGATGTAATGTAATTTCTGAATGCTCGGGAGGTTTGCCAATGTAATAAGTCGGAATTCCTAAAATTTCCGCAGGTAAAATATCCATATCCCATTCATTACCGATCATAACAACTGGTTCATCTGGCCAGCCAATTTTTCCCAGGATTTCAGCAACGAATTCAGGTCGTGGTTTTGTAAAATGAAGTTCCTCAAAATTGGTCACATATTCAAAATCATCCGTATCAATTTCTAAATTAGCCCATTTTATTCGATGATCAATCGCAATTTTTGGGAAAAGGGGGTTAGTTGCAATTACTATTTTGTAATCTTGTTCGGACAAATATTTAACAATAGATGCTGCATGCGGAATCTCATTTGTTAATGGCGCTAATTTTGGAAATTCGTTTTTATAAAAATCTTTAATTTTGTGTTCCAGAATTTCTTTTCCGGTTCCAATCACTGGATAAAAATAATCATCAAAGCATTCTTCCAGGGTTCTGGATGGATCAACATTATTGATCATTTTCTCAGTCCCATTTAATATTGCAGCGGGAAGATCTTTAGGAGAATAATATTCAGATAAATATTGCCCAAGGCGATGAAGGTAGGCGGGTAAAAATGTCTCCATTGGATTCCCAAGGAGCGTATCGTCCAGATCAAATAAAATAATCAACTACTTTCCCTCAAGAAAAATATCTGGTAATGGATGGCATTGGCCACAACCTACATGTGGTTCCTTAACTTTTGTTTTACTTTTTCCACAATAAGCAGAAACATTCATGCGTTTGATAAAACCAAAGTCTTTCTTAATCACACCAGTTAATTGCATATGTTGACAGGCATTTGCCTGTAAGATATTGGGGACAGGGCAAGACTTGCAAATTTTTGTAGACCAATTCTGTTTGGAATTTGAATCGGTGATCAAACGACATTCTTCAAAGTTTCGTCCGCGGAAATAATCACCAAAAAAATAGTGACATTCCTGACCGTAAGGAGTTCGCATATCTATTGAGTTACACGTGTGATATATTCACCAGTTCTTGTGTCAATCCTGATCACATCCCCGGTTGAAATGAAGTAAGGAGTATAAACAGTTGCTCCCGTTTCCACTTCGACTTTTTTGGTTTGACCTGTTGCTGTGTCGCCTTTAACAGCCATTTCAGCATAGATCACTTCCAGGTCTACTGAGATAGGCAATTCAATGTCTATTGCTTTTGCATTATAAAAAGTGATCTTCACTTCCATATTTTCTTTTAGAAAATCAGTTGAATCGACCAAAATCTCAGATTGCAGCGGATATTGATCAAATGTATCATTATCCATAAAATAATAAAATTCACCATCGTTGTATAAGTATTGAGCGTTGTGGTAATCGAGACGCACATCCTGGACTTGTTGCCCAGAGTTGAATGTTTTTTCAATTGTTGAGCCAGTAATCATATTTCTTGCTTTGATTCGGATGGTTGCTGATCCTCGGCCAGATTTATTGTGACCATAATCCAATACTTTGTACAGATTTCCATCTAATTCAAAAGTTACACCTTTGCGAAGTTCATTGACATCGATCATTAAACACCTTCTAAACCTAAAATTATTGGATAGATTATAGTCCAGGCACCCATGTGTGACAAGGTTTGATTATTCCGTTCAACCTTAAAAGATGAAAGCCTATGAAAAAAAATTTACGAATTCAAAATCTTAGGGGTTATTGGATTAGCTCGAACTTAAATAAAAAAAATGGGGCTGCTACCGCAGCCCCAATATATTTTTCTTTTATCCTAATTTGGGTTCGATTATTCCGTAGCCGCCATCCCTTCGGTGATACAGAATATTAATACTTTCAGTATTCATGTTGAAAAATACAAAGAAATCTTCATGCCCCAACATTTTCATTTGTTCAATTGCTTCCAATTCATCCATAGGGATTAAGGAGAAAGTTTTCCTGCGTGTAATTTCAGGAATTTCCTCTTGCTCTTCAAATTCTGGTAGTTCTGAAGCCAGTTCAGAAAGAGGCATACCATCACCTCGACCACGTTGTCTTTTGCCTTTAAGTCGGGCGATTTGTCGTTGCATTTTTTCCACGGATTCATCAATCGCAGCAAATATATCGTCGGCCCGTTCTTCGGTGCGTAGTATGTAACCCTTTCCGCGAATTGTAATTTGTGCGACCTGACGATCGGAGGCATTTCTGGCAGATTTAATATAAGAAAGATCAACTCTGGTTTCATCGATGTCGTTCAAATACCGATAAAGTTTAGTGATTTTTTTGTTCACATACTCATCTAATCTTTCATTCATTTTAAGATTTTTAGTAAAGATATCTACCTTGGTTGTCATTTTATTCCTCCTGGATTAAAATTTTTGTGCAGTTACGGCATCGTTAAATCGATCACTAAAACCACTATGTGTATGAACAGCACGAGCCAGTGTTAATCCAACTATATCCTTAGCCCCAGCAATTTTCAACGCTGATGCACAAGCTTCCAATGTCGATCCGGTCGTAGAAACATCATCAATTAAAAGAATATTTTTCCCACTGACATCATTGGAATCTGCGACAAAAGCTTCGGATACATTTACTAAACGCTCGTGTCGATCAAGGCCTACTTGAGAACGTGTGTCTTTAAATCGACGCAGCGACTGCTTTTTTATTGGTTTATTTATACTCATAGAAAATGGTAATGCGAGCAAAAAGGACTGATTGTAACCGCGATCATGTAACCTTTTTTGACTTAATGGTACTGGTATTACCATATCAATATCCATTTTATTTTTATTGTACAATTCCACAAGATAATTTGCCAGCACTTCTGCTATACCAATATCCCGATGATATTTTAATTTCTGAATAGCTAAAGATAATGGGGGTTGATAGAATGAAAATGACCTGATCATTTTCAAGTTTTTTAAATGATCAAAACAGTCCTGGATATTATGATGAAAATATGTCAGCTGTTCACCGCATTTGTCGCAAAGGTTCCCTTCCAATATGTGAACCTGTTGGGAACACTCAGAACAAAACCTTTCCCCAATTAATCCACAGCCAGCACATTGGGGAGGAAATATAAAGTCTACTAATTTCCAAATTGACCTATAAAGAGGTATGCTAATAGATGGGTATTCCACCCAGAAAGACATTGGTCTCCCTATTTTTTACTAGAACATTCCACCGAGAGCAGATTGCATTAATCTGATCGCAGCTGGTGTTAACAAAACGATCATTAAAGATGGAAATATTAATAATCCCATTGGAATAAGCATTTTAATTGGGGCTTTATGAGCCTCTTCTTCTGCCAGCTGTCTTCGGCGAATTCGCATCTGATCTGCCTGGATTCGAAGAACCTTCGATAAAGATACACCTAATTGTTCACTTTGAATGACTGCAGCGACAAAACTTGTCATCTCAGGTAAACCAATGCGATTAGACATATCCCTTAATGCTTCTCTTCGAACTTTTCCAAGTTGGATTTCCTGAATTACCCTTGCAAATGCCATCGATAACTGGCTTTCCCATTTTTCACTGACTTTATGCATGGCTGCATCGAAACCTAAACCAGCTTCTACGCAGATTGTCAACAGATCCAACGCATCTGGCATCGCTTTTCGAATTTCTTTTTGCCGTCTTGAGATTCTTGAGGAAAGAATCATGCTGGGAAAATAAAATCCTATCAGACCAAAAAGCAATGATAATAATAATTTTCTTCCTAATGGCCAACCAGTAGATCCAATGGAAAGCACAAACAAAATGATACCCCCAAAGAAAATCAGACCAATGAATTGGGTTGCAAGAATGATTGTTGGATCAATAGCAGATGAGACTCCCGCTAATTCCAATTTTCTTTCAATGGATTGCATTGCGTTTTGAGGAGTGAATCGGATGGCCAGTTCACCTAATTTTCTTGCTATGGGATAAACAACTCTTTCTTGAAAAGGCAGAGAAAGCTCTAGCTTTCTCAATTCCAAGGGCCCTTCGTCCAGATTTATTTCATCTAATCTTTCATTTAACACCCGATTTTCATCGAATTCTGGGCTTCGTAGACCAATCACTGTGAGAATGATTGCGATTACTAGGACAGTAACCAAAACTATAATTAATATAACCATAATCAGACCTCCAGGATTTTCCTAGACCTCAATATCACCGAGCTTGTTCATTGCAAAGTAACCAGAGATAATCATTAATCCTGCAACCACCAATGCAATAATTCCACAAATTCCACTTTCGGGTTGGAAAAATTCCATAATATATTCTCGATTTAATAAATAAAGAACACCAATTACTATTATTGGTAGCAGGGACAGAAACCGGCCAGAATACATAATCTGAGTGGTTAATACTCTGATTTCGCCTTTGATTCGTATACGTTCACGAATTGTATACGAGATTGAGTCCAAGATTTCTGCCAGATTACCACCGACTTCACGTTGAACATTGATCGCAGTAATGGTTAAATCGAGATCATCACTTGGAATTCTTATTAATAAATTTTCAAGGGCTCTTTCCATTGAAACACCTAATTGCATTTCCTGGATTACACGGCGAAATTCATCACATATCGGAGCAGGTAATTCTTTCGAAACCGCTTCCATTGCTTGCATGGTTGAAAACCCTGCTCTCAAACCATTAACCATAAGATTCAACATATCCGGCAGTTGTTGGTCAAATTTGACCAGACGTTTACTTTGCTGGGATTTCACGTACAAATTGGGTAAGTATAAACCGATCGCTGCGCCGATTAATAAGACAACAATATTTTTCCCGCCAATGTACCATAGCACAAATGCTAACAGGGCGGAACTGATGATCGTGAAAAACACAAATTCACCAGGTTTAAACTTCAAGTCCGCTCTCGACAAACTATTAGAAATCCTATCCCCCAAGGTAGATCTTTCAACCCTGTTATTTAGCCAATCAACGAGAGGTCTGGCTCGATCCCTTTCGGACAAGAATTCGTCATCTTCGATATATTTTCCTAATCGGTTCATTTCAGCAGCACGACGGTCAACGGTAATAGAAACCACCACGCCGACAATTAGAAGAATCACTGCAATGCCGCCAACGACCGATAATATTAATATTGGATTGATTTGTGTTAATAATTGGGCGATATCCATCGATACCTGCTTTCAATAAACTTATCTACGTCTTTCACCAATACCAAAAATTGATGGAGTAAGATGAATTCCTGATTGTTCAATCTTGTCAATAAATTTTGGACGAAGTCCAGTTGGCCTTAAGCGACCAACAACTTTTCCATTTTCATAACCTGACAGTTCAAAGGAAAAAATATCAGTCATTGTGATAATTTCGCCTTCCATACCAGATACTTCAGTAATTTGGGTAATTTTTCGGGATCCATCACGCATACGAGATTGATGAACTACCAAATCAATAGCAGAAGCTACCTGTTCACGGATGGCACGAACAGGAAGATCCATTCCAGCCATAAGTGTCATTGTTTCCAGGCGGGCCAAAGTATCCCTTGGACTGTTTGAATGCAAGGTGGTCATTGATCCATCATGGCCGGTATTCATCGCCTGCAACATGTCCAGGGCAGCTTCATCTCGAATTTCACCAACGATGATACGATCAGGTCTCATACGTAGTGTATTGATGACCAATTGTCGGATTGTGACTTCCCCTTTACCTTCAATGTTTTCCGGACGTGATTCAAGGGTTACAACATGTTCCTGACGCAATTGGAGCTCAGCTGCATTTTCCACAGTGATAATGCGTTCATCCGCTGGAATGAATCCTGACAGAATGTTTAATAATGTTGTTTTACCAGAGCCTGTACCACCAGAGATGACGACATTAATACGAGATCTAACACATGCATCTAAAAATTGAATACCTTCAGGCGTAATTGAACCAAAATCAATCAGATTCTCAACAGTTATTGGTGTCTTGGCAAATTTACGGATGGTTAAAACTGGGCCGACTAATGAAAGAGGTGGAATGATGGCATTGACACGAGACCCATCCGGTAAACGCGCATCAACATAGGGACTTGATTCATCAATACGTCTTCCGAGAGGTGAAACGATTCTTTCGATTATCCGCATCACGTGTTCATTATTCTCGAATGTCATTGGCTCACGAATGATCTTGCCAAATCTTTCGATGTAAATATTCTTAGCTCCATTGACCATGATTTCAGTAATGGTTTCGTCTTCGAGGAGACGCTGTAATGGTCCAAACCCGAGTATTTCTGCCGTAATTTGTTCGAACATTCTTGAACGTTCTGGTCTCGATAAGATGATGTTTTCTTCGTTCAGTATCTGTTCAAAAAGTTCCTGAATTGTTTTCTTGACTTCAGATGTCTGACTGACATCCATACTGGGATCAAGTGTACTAATTAATTTTGTCTGAACACGATTTTTTAAATCCTGATAAGTATCACTTGTTGTAGTAGGGGATGGAGCAGATACACGTCTTGATTGAAGAACAGGATTTCTCAATGGTTCCGATCCACCCGGTTTTTGTGGAGGGTTGTTCGAATTCTCATTTTGTATTCGTCGTAATATCGACATAATATTTCCTTATTCTAAGATTTAAACTAATTCTTCAATATGCGTTGCAATTTTTTCTTTTATTTTTTCACTCATAGCATAAATGCTTTTAGCGATGAGTGTAGTCTTGTTTTCAATAATGAAAGGTACACCTCTATTAATTGAGGTGGTAACGATTCTTTCCTCTAGAGGAATGACACCTTCAACGATTTGTTTTAAACTTTCACTAATTCTCTCTGGAGAAATGGCTATTCTTTTATCAAAACGATTTAGAACAAACAGGATTCTTTTTCTGTTGATTCCTGATTGATCAGATAGGCTCAAGAAAGAGTTTGTACTTTTGATGGAAGGGATATCTTGCGTAGCGACCAAAACAATTAAATTCGCTATGTCGATTGCTGATTGTACAATATCGGTGAGGTAAGGCGTGGTATCGACAATGATGTATTCATAAATCCTTTGCAAGTATTGAAGGACTTTCTGAAATTGGTCTGAAGAGACCTGGTCAGCAAATTCAGGTCTGGGAGGTGAAGCTAATACCCTAATATTTGATAGTGAATGTGTAATCAGGACCTCATTGATAATATCAGGATCCAGTTCATCAGCGCGGGGAGCGAGGTCGAGTATTGTATTTCTTCCTTGCTCATTCAAGAAGACAGCAACGTCACCAAATAAAAGATTCCCATCCACTATCACCGCAGGTGAGCTTTCAGAATGTAAAGCAACAGCTAAGTTGGTAGCAATGGTTGTGCATCCAACACCACCTTTGGGACTATAAACAACAATTATTTTACCTAATCTTCCGGTACGTGCAGCAGAAGTCTCACCACTTTCAACAACTAATTGAGCTTTTTGTTTTTCTTCAATGGCTAATTTGCCAGCTTGACGAATGGCATTGGTCAACTCGTCAATTAAGGGTGGTTTTGACAGAAAATCTCTTGCACCGGCAAGCATCGCGCGCCGCATATACCCTGATTCATATTGAACAGAAAGGATAATTATCTGGATGTGAGGATGTTTACGCCGGATATTTTCAGTGGCTACCAGCCCATCCATATCCGGCATATTGATATCCATGACCATTACATCAGGTAATTTTTGAGACGCAATTTCAATGGCTTCTTTACCGGTTCTGGCTTCTCCAATGATCTCAATTTTCGGGTCAAATTGCAGCATTCTGCGAATATTTTCGCGTGTTTCTGTGATGTCATCGACAATTACTACCCGAATTTTATCTGGATTCGCCATTTCTATCCTCTTTGTTCCATTTTTAATATTTTTTGATCCAAAACTTCCATTTAGGGTTGTGTAATCGGTGCGTAAAGACCTACACGCGGTTCCAGAGCAAATGGCAATTTTGCAGGGAGTGGAATGTTCTTTTGATCCATCAAATATTGTTGAGTAACAGCATCTGTTAGAATGGTTTGAGTATTATTTGGATTTCGAAGAGCCAGTGTGAGCATTATATTTGCTTTTCTCATATACGTAAGCACAACTGCGTCCTGTGGAGATACAACAAGTGTCGCAATATCCGGGGCAGGAATTTCAGGTGGAGGTTGAACCTCACCTTCTTGTCCCTCAGGAACAACAACCTGGTCTGCAGGAGTAGGTTCTTCTCCAGATATGGGGAAGTCACCCATTCTAAGAACGATCGCATCCTGAATTACATTCTGACAGACAAGTCTTGGCCGTTGTGCTTCGGAAGGAACAACATACACTGGCTCGTTGAGAGTTGGATCTAATTCTGTTCGTCCTTGAGTTGATCCTTGTCCACCACTTGAAATAATCACGGTCAATGATTCAGTACTGCTTTCTGCCTGTAAAATCTGTTTGGTTACTGACCCAGTGTAATTGGGAAGAATGGACTGGTACTCAGGATCAACGTCAACAAGCAGCATACATCCGATGACCATGACATGGTCCCCAGCTTGTGGAGCATAAGCTATCATGGCTTCCCGATCAATTAATACAGAGAGCGCAGTTTTATCAACAGGTATATCAAAAGCAGCAATTGATCCTCCCGTTTCACCATCAATCAACATTCTGGGTGTAAGAGGCATTCTTGCTTCTAAAGGATAGATTGCTCTTTTTCCAACCACTGATTCCAATTGAGTGAAAAATGTGCCTTCAACCAATTCATTTTTCGGGAAAGGAATCATCGTTACGACACTTTCGTTTATTACTTCCCCACGATTTACAAATTGGGTAGTGATCACGATATCGACCATCTCCTCAATTTGTATTTGAGGAGAATCCTCTGCAGCAGGTTCGGTGGGTTGTAACAACGGCCTTAACCGTAACCACACCACAGCTGCTGCTGCAACGATCACAATTAACAATAACGCAATAATGATAAAAATTCTTCCGCTTTTTCTTCCACTGTTAGCCATGTCTATGTCTCCTTAGATTTGATTAGGAAAACTAACCTGATGATTTATTATACGGCAATTGGATCGTATAGGAAAATAATTTTTGTTGTGGGATCATCCAAGTTTTCCCCTACCATTTGTCGATACAATAATTATGAAAAATGATTGCAATTATTATGCCATTTAATTTCAGAAATACAAAATGAAATA
>JACZIY010000085.1 GCA_014860845.1 Anaerolineaceae bacterium | reverse complement strand
CTTTCTATGATGTTGTGCTTATCAATAATTCATTAAAAATATTTCTAAATTGGGGTGTGTCAATCGATGATTAGGATAGTTTCTTTCATTTATTATATAAGAACTTAAGTATGTATTCATGAAGACTGAATCTGTAAATTTACCAAAATTTTGCATGGATTCTTTGGTGGTACATGGATTTGTTGGATTAATAGTTGGAATAAATTTCAGAACCTATTATAATAATAAGTGTTAAAATAATTGTAAGTCAAATCTTACTATATCGAATAATTACTGTTTTAAGGAGGCAAGATGCCACAAGATCGAACGCGAAAATTAGTTATTACTGGTGTAATGGGTGCGATAACGATTCTTTTAGGTGTGACACATTGGGGATTTATCCCCTGGTTTGGTGGAATTTCCTTAACCATTATGCATGTGCCGGTGATTATTGCTGCTATTCTGGAAGGTCCGGTGGTTGGTCTGGGGGTAGGACTAATTTTTGGTATTTTTAGCATGATTCAAGCAGCGGTTGCTCCATCCTCACCAGCAGACGTGTGGTTCACCAATCCAGTGCTGGCTGTCTTGCCACGTCTTTTCATCGGTCCGGTAGCCTACTATGTTTGGAAATTACTGGAACGCATACCTGTGGTTGGTTTGATCGTGGCTGGTGTCGCAGGTAGTCTGACCAACACTATTCTGGTTTTAGGCGTGATCGGTCTGATGGGATTATTACCCTGGGCAGTTTTGGGTGGTATTGTGATTTCTAATGGATTGCTGGAAGCAGGTGTATCAGCCTTTATTGTTCTGGTTGTGGTTGCAGCCTGGCGCAGGATCAAAGTTGGCAAGCGGCAGGGATCCGATTTATAAAAAGAGCAATAAAGCTGACATTAGAAAGGCGGTGACCAACAGGAAGCCGTCTTGTTTTTTAAATGTGAGTTGGCGATAAGCTCCCCGCTTAAGATGGTTGCCATATCCCCTTGAGTCCATCGCCATTGCCATTGTTTCCGCTTTTTGGAGGCTGGTCAGAAACATCGGCACGATGACTGGAATGATCAACTGGATTCTTTGTTTAAGATTCTGATTCTTGACGCCCCACGCAGCTCCACGCGCCGCTTGAGCTTTGGCAATCTGTTCGGTTGCCTGACCTAAGAGTGGTAAAAAACGTAACGTAATTTGAACGACCATAATAAAATCTTCACTGGGGATTTTAATCCAGTTCAATGGCTTGAGTAATGATTGCAATCCATAGATGATATCACTGGTGGATAAAGTGAAACTAGCCAGACTAATCGTCAATATCAGACTCACAAAGCGCAGGATAATTGTCCCTGCTGCGAGTAATCCTTGCATGGTGATCGTAAATGACCAGATGGTTAATATAAGTATGTTATCTGCGCCGGGTGCAAACCTGAATAGTTGGAAAAATGCAATAAAAATTAAGAACGGTAATGGCGTGCGAATTCCCCTGAGCGCATTTTTGAGGGGAATATGGGAAATTAGGATAATAAATATCACAATCAATAATCCAGCAAACACCATATATGTATTGCGTGCGAATGTAATCGCCATCATTAAAAAGAAAATCACCAGAATTTTTGCTCTTGGATCGCGTTGATGGAACCAGGAATTGGTTGGCAAATATTGTCCAAAGGAGAGATTCTGGGTGAATTCAAAATTAGCCATTGGGTTCACCTAAGGTTTGAAAGGCAGCCACCAATTGTTGTCCAATGATGATATTTTCAGGTACTATCCAGCCTTTTTCATGTAAAACGAAAGCCATTTGCGCCGCGATGGGGGCAATCATCTGATATTGATTGAGAAGTGAGTGATTTGAAAGCAGTTTGTCTGTTTCCTGGTTACAAACCACATTGCCTTTGGATAACAGAGTCACGTGATCGGTTAACAATGCTAAATCTTCCAGTTGGTGTGAAGATACTACCAAGGTTTTGCCTTCATTATGGACCCTGACCATTTGACCCAAAATTTCGCGTCGTGCAATGGGATCCAGTCCAGCAGTTGGTTCATCCAGCAACATAAGTGACGGATCCAGCACAAGTGTGGAAGCTAAAGCAACTTTTCGTTTTTCACCACCTGACAGTGCAAAGGTCATTCGATCTTTGAACTCTTCAAAATCTAGCCCAACCTGTGACATTGCCAGTTTGACTCTTTCCCGTATTTCACTGCCTGTGATCCCAAGGACTTTGAGACCATAGGCAATTTCATCCCCCACGTATTGTTCAAACAACTGGTAATTGGGATTCTGAAATACCATGCCGGTATAACGTCGCAATTGCAGCAAATCTGTTTCGTGGTTTACTTCAAACGGTCCCACCTTGAGATCTCCGGTTTGGGGAATGTAAAGTCCATTCAGGTGTTGCAATAAGGTTGATTTGCCTGACCCAGTCGCACCAATCAAACCGTGCACACTACCCTTTCTAACGGAAAAACTGATATCTTCCAGGGCTTGATGGGCGAGAGGCGTATTCTGCAGGTAAGTGAATGAAATATGATTGCCAATGACCAGGTTTTCCTGGGTGTTTCGGAAGAAATGATGATCCTCCAAAGGCGAAAAGATTTGTGGGGCAGGTCTTGGCTCGATCTGTTTCTTAAATTGTCCGACAGTTAGTGGACTCTTAATGGTTGGAATCCATGGTGTGAGTTGTTGGGCAAACCACAGAACTCTGGGTTTGTCCAAATTCATTGATTTTACCAATTTATCCTCCGTGAACAAATCTTCCGGGGAACCATCAAATCGCAACCGTCCTTGATGTAGTCCAATTATTCGGTCTGCAAGGCTGGCTTCTTCCATAAAATGGGTGATCATAATAACAGTAATACCAGATTGTTTGAGTGTTTCAATATTCCGTATTACATCTTCTCTGCCGAATGGATCGAGCATGGCGGTGGATTCATCAAAAATAACACAGGCTGGTTGCATCGCCAGAATGCCTGCTAACGCTACCCTCTGCATTTGACCTGCAGACAAGTGCTGGGGAGAGCGGCTTCGCTGATCCCACATACCGACCTGTTCCAATGAATGTCTGACCCTTTGCTGTATTTCCTGCGTGGAAAGACCTAGATTTTCGGGGCCAAAGGCTACATCTTCTTCAATCGATGTGGCAATCATCTGTTCCTGTGGGGATTGAAAAACCATTCCAATCTGCTGGTGAATTTTCATGTGGTTCGCAGGCTCTTTTGTGTCGAGACCCATGATTCTGATTGTTCCAGAATCAGGTACAAAAAGCGCATTCAAATGGCGAGCTAAAGTTGTTTTGCCAGATCCATTCGCACCGACAATGGCAATGTGTTCCCCTGCGTTAATTTGAAAACTTATGTCTCGGAGAGCTGGGTGGGGAGGACCACCCGGAACTGGATGTGAATAAGAAACTCGATTGACTTCGATTAATAATGCCATGCCAGGTTATTTAACCAAGAGCCTTTTCCCAACTATCTTAATGCTATAAAGAAATTGATCAAGATATTTCCACTTGTTCGGGCTATTGTATCATAGAGCATCATTTCTTACGCTTATTTATCTCATCAGAGATAGCGCTTAGCGGAATTCCTTTTTGAACAAGCAGGACAAGTATGTGGTACGTCAGATCTGAGATTTCTTCCACCAGTCTCTGTTCTCCCTGACCTTTAGCGGCCAGAATAATTTCTATGGCTTCCTCACCAATTTTTTTAACGATTTCATCTTCTCCTGACTGCAGTAAGTGAGCAGTATAGGAAGTTTTAGGATCGGCAGATTTTCTGGTTTCTAAAGTTTGGTAAAGATCGTTGAGTGTATTCATTTTTTCTCCATAAAAATAATTTTGTATCATCTCGATAATTAACGGTAGGGTGTTTTTGGCGCGCAGATGCGCGCCAAAAACACCCACTTACCACGATTAATTAAGATGGTACGTAATTTTGATTGTTTCATTGTTGAGGATTGAATTCAGTAAAAAAACAGCTGGTATTTCCCGTATGACAGGTTGGTCCTGCAGGTTTTGCCAGGCATAAAAGGGAGTCCTGATCACAATCCACAAACAATTTTTTCAGGGAGAGATAATTCCCACTGCTTTCCCCTTTTGTCCAAAGCTTTTTCCTGCTGCGCGACCAGAATGTGATCAACCCTGTTTCCAGTGTTTTTTCCAGAGCGATCGTATTCATCCAGCCTAACATTAAGACCTGTTTGGTGTCATGATCCTGGATAAGGGCCGGGATAAGTCCATTCTGGTCGAATTTTAATTGTGAAACATCCATTTTATACCATCCTTATGGGGAGATTTTGATTTGCCAGATATTGTTTTAAGTCCCTGATTTTCATTTGACCATCGTGGAACAAAGAAGCTGCCAGAGCAGCGTCTGCTCCTATGGAGAGGACATCAGCAAAGTGCTGCTTGGTACCAGCTCCACCTGAGGCAATCAAAGGAACATTGACTAATTTCGATAATTCCTGGTTTAATTCCAGATCGTATCCTGAAAGGGTTCCATCCCGATCCATACTGGTTAAGAGGATCTCACCAGCACCGAGATCTACTGCCTGTTTAATCCAATCGAGTACATCCATGCCTGTCGGTTTTCGACCACCATTGATGAATACTTCCCATTCATTTGTTTCGGCATCCTGGGTTTGGATTTTTCGGGCATCCACTGCTAAGACAATACATTGACTGCCAAACATGGCTGCACCCTGCTTGATGATCTCAGGGTTGAGGACTGCTGCCGAGTTTATGCTGATCTTGTCTGCTCCTGCTAACAAGATTTTCCGCATATCTTCCACGGAGCAAATACCACCCCCCACCGTTAATGGGATATGGATTTGGTTGGCAACTTCCCGAACGACATGTACAACCGTTTCATGACCAAATGCAGTTGCTGATATATCCAGGAAGACCAATTCATCCGCCCCTTCATCATTGTAAATTTTTGCCTGGTCGACCGGATCGCCTGCATCGCGAATATTGACAAAATTGATTCCTTTCACCACGCGACCATCTTTGATATCCAGACATGGAATAATTCTTTTTGCTAACATTCATTCACTCCTGCAGATTGAAAACAGTTTGGGGATCGATACTTTGTTCATAAAGTGCTCTGCCAATGATGACGCCTGATAAGCCAGCAGTTTTCACAGCGGATACATCCTCTTGTGAATAAATTCCTCCGGAGGCAATCACATCCAATCCACTTTTTTGAACCAACTCGACGGTTGTATTCAGATTGACGCCGCCACCCACACCATCCCGGCTGATATCGGTATAAATGATGGTTTGTACACCAATTTGCTTTAA
>JACZIY010000656.1 GCA_014860845.1 Anaerolineaceae bacterium | reverse complement strand
TGCCAGCACGACTTTACGAATTTCAAATTCAACACCGCGGTTGCCAAGCTGATGGAAACCCTGAATGGTATCTATGAGCATGGTGGCGCAGTGAACCCGCGCGATCTGCGCATGCTGGTGCAGGCAATCGCTCCACTAGCGCCCTTCTTTGCCGAATCAGCCTGGACAAAGCTGGGCGGCAAGGGCAGCGTGCATGCCAGCGATTGGCCAGCGGTGGATCCAGCTCTTATTAAGGAAGACACCGTCGAGATCCCCGTGCAGGTGAATGGTAAATTGCGTGGGACTGTCACGGTTTCCAGGGATGCTGATCAAGCTACTGTGGAAGCAGCAGCCAGAGGGCTGGAGAGTGTGGCGAAGTACCTAAATGAGGGAGAAGTTCGAAAGGTAATCTTCATCGCAGCGAAAACGATTAGTTTTGTAGTGAAATAGCTCATTGCTGATAGTTGATAAACAGAGACCATCCGGTGAAAATTGGATGGTCTTTTTTTTTACTTTTGTTAATAATCGGACATACCTCCTTCGAGAAAATCTGAATTTCTTTCATATCAAGTATTGTGCGTCTCGGATGCACCTTTCTTGATTTTTTAAGAATGAGCGTCTGAATTTACGTGCAGGGGAATATCAAGTTGGTTAATTGGTGGAGACAGAGCTTGGGTGAGTTTTATCGATGACGGAAGGTGGGGTAATGCACGAATAAAAGCGATGCATGTGAATGCTGAGAAAGTCTTTCGGGGATTGAACCCAGGCTGCGCTTAAACCGTTTTGGCGCTCCCATTTCTGTGACGATTACAAGGGCGTCTGAAGTCAAGTAATTGCTAATGGCACGCACGGTTTCACCTTCAAGAGGTTCGACCCTGAAAGGAAGATCAAGCTTACGTTGTCTCAAGGCTCTAATCAGGGTTTCAACATTGGATTTTCTGACCAGAACAAGTAAGGGAACGTTAATCTCTTGCGCAAACACCAGCGCCAGGTTGAGAGTATGGGTGGTTAAGTTGGCAGACAGAATATCCTGGGGAATTGCGAGGATGACCTGGTCAATGGCATTGATCGATGTGGTGATGCGCCCGACCAGCACCGGCACTTTAGCGTTCCAAACCACTTCATCAAGCACGGTCCCGAAAATACTTTGGCGTACGGTCGGCTGGCCGCGCCATCCTAAAATGATGGATGTGGCTTCTTTTTCGATTGAAGCACGTAAAATTCCGCTGGCGAATGAAGAATTGACTCGACGCACAAGTTCCACCTGTGCATCGGGGTTGGCGATCAACTGAGGTACACGGTCGAGGATTTGTCGTTGGTGCTCCAAACCGATCACTTGTCCACGGACTTCTTGAGCAACATTAAGTGCCAACAAAGTACCCCCTTTGTTATGGGCCAGCAGACTTGCAAGTGCGATTAGATTTTCCTGGGTTTCCGGGTTAGCAACCGAGACCAGCACGCGATCGAAAAGACTGCTGCTCCCTCTTCCATTTTCAGCAGGTTTAAGACTCCGTCCAAAGTGTTGGACGATCAGCGGGGAAGTGATTGAGGTCATTAGAATCATCATAATAGCTGCATTGAAAAGGTTATCATCGAACAGACCGACCTGAAGACCAAGGACCAGGGTAGGAATGGTGACGGCAGCCTGCGCTTGTGAGAGTCCCCAAACGGTCATCGTTTCTGCTCGCGAGTATTTAAATAATCGACCAATAATCCAGGCAGCAATGAATTTGGATGTGTAAGCAATCACGGTAACACCTAAACCAATTAGAATTGTTGTGCTATTGGTAATAAAAGCTCTGGGATCGGTGATCATACCACTATGGACGAGGAAAATCGGGATAAAGAGTGCCTCTCCGACAAAAAGAACCCGACTGGTGATGGCAGAGTGATGGGGAAGAGATGAGTTGATGGCCAGCCCTGCTAAAAATGCTCCAACCACTGCGTGTACCCCAATTAATTCAGCCAACAAAGCAGAGACGAATAAAATTAGAATCACGAACTGGAATTCGATAGCCTGGCCATGAAAGCGGCGGAAGAAAAATTTTCCCAGGCGCGGTAACCCCAAAAGAATCAATGCGGCATATACTCCCAGACCAGCGAACAAACCGACGAAGTATACCGGTGAAAGCGCACCTTCTTGAAGACTGAGTACAACTGCCAGAACGACAAAAGCAGCAATATCGGTAATAACAGTCGCCCCCACAGTAACAGAAATGGCTTCGTTTTTCACGATTCCCAGGCGGGTGAGTATGGGGAAAGCAATCAAGGTATGGGAAGAGAAAGCCGATCCGAGCAGGATCGCTCCGAGCCAGTTCATACCAAGCCAAAGTCCAAACGCTATACCCATGAACTGGGGAATTAGAAAAGTGAACAAACCAAAAATGAAGGCACGGGTGCGCACCCGTTTGAAGAGATGAATATCAACTTCAAGACCAGCACTAAACATCAGGTACAACAAACCAATGGTGGAAAGCAACTCAATCTGAATATCATTTTTCAACCAGCCAAGTCCGTGCGGACCGACCAGGATACCCCCGACGATCAGACCAACAATACCAGGCAGGCGTAATGATTCGGAAATTAGCGGTGTAATGACAAGAACCGCCATGATGGTCAGGAAGATAGCGACTGGATCGGTTATGGGATTAGTCCTTCGCTGGATGTTCTTTCACCTGAATTCTAAGTCAAAAATAAAAATTACTACCTTTGATTTCCAACTGGAGAATCATTTTTGAGAAACTCACTTTATTGTATCATTTACTAATATTTTTATCTGCAATTCGGTAGGGTGCATTCAAAACGCACCCATTTGTGCCTAAGACAAACTTTACACAGCATATAGACCAAGAAAATCCCGAATTACTGGAATTGTTCTTTCCAGATGGGTGACGCAAACAAAATGCCCCCCATCTTCAAGTTTTAGAAATTGAGCATTCGGAATGGTTCTGGCTGAATACTCTCCTGAGGCAACTGGAACGATTGGGTCATTGATCGCATGAATCACAAGGGTTGGAGCAGTGATCTTCTCGATGGGAGCAGTGGTGAAATTGGTCATTAGATTTATATCATTAAGCATTCCATCCC
>JACZIY010000655.1 GCA_014860845.1 Anaerolineaceae bacterium | reverse complement strand
ATACAAATCTTATACAAAACATGATACAAATAGTTATTAATATATTTATCATCCATCATAATCAGAGTTAAATAATGAGCTTGAGGAGAAGATGAAAAACAAGAACATACTACAGGGAATATTGTGGATAAGTATCTACCTGGTCCTGGTTTTAATTCCGGTATTAATCATGTTTATCGAACCACGCCCGGCTGGGAGAGAATTCTGGCGTGAATTATCTGTAAGTTTAGGCTTTATCGGGTTGGCAATGATGGCATTACAATTTGCCTTAACAACCCGCTTCAAATGGCTGAAAGCTCCTTATGGAGCAGACATTGTTTATCACTTCCATCGCCAGATTTCTTTTGTGGCTCTTACACTCATCCTGGCTCATCCCCTCTTATTGTTCATCTTCTCTCCTGATACGCTGGCTTTGTTACTGGTCTGGTCTGCACCATGGCGAGCCAGGGCAGCCGTCACAGCTGTGTTAGCATTGTTGGCGGTTGTTGGTCTCTCTGTGTGGCGAAAAAAATTGAAAATTGAATACAACCGTTGGCGGATCTGGCATGGAATTTTTGCCAGTGCAGCAGTCGCCTTCGCAATGGTTCACATCCTGCTGGTTGGTCATTATGTAGATCTTCCCTGGAAGAGAGCCCTCTGGGTTGCCTATGGTGTTTTCTGGGTAGGATTACTCATCTACACTCGATTGATCAAACCGATCATGTTATTGCAAAGACCTTTTCAGGTGGCTGAAGTGAAACAGGAATTGGGCAATGCCTGGAGTCTGACGCTTGAACCAGTTGGACACAAAGGTTTTCGGTTTCAACCCGGTCAATTTGCATGGATTACGGTCAGGAATTCACCTTTTGCCGATGCAGAACATCCCTTTTCAATATCATCCAGTGCGGAAAACCCTGGAAAATTAACCTTTACCATCAAGGAATTGGGAGATTTCACCAGAACCATTAAAGATTTTCGAATAGATGAAAAAGTCTATGTCGATGGACCTTTTGGTTCATTTTCAGTCGATCGTCATCCGCAGGCAAAAGAATTTGTGTTTATTTCCGGAGGTGTTGGCATTACACCCGTCATGAGTATGTTGAGAACGCTTGCTGATCGAAAAGATGAGCGAAATTTGACACTGATCTATGCCAATAAGGAATGGGATCAAATAACATTTCGAGATGAAATAGAGGAACTCAAAGGCAAATTAAATCTGAACATCGTTCATGTCCTGGAAAAAACTCCTGTAGATTGGACTGGAGAAAAAGGTTTCATCAATCAGGAGATTTTATTAAAAAGCTTGCCTGAATTTAAGCAAAGAAACAGGATGGAAATCTTTATCTGTGGCCCTGCTCCTATGATGAATGCTGTTGAAAAAAGCCTTGATGAGTTAGGCGTTTGGGCTGGTGATTTTCACTCAGAACGCTTTGATTTAGTATAGGAGATAAAAATGCGACAAAAAATTTCAACCTTGATTGCAATCGCAATTGGTGGAATTAGTGTGATTGTTTCAATCATCTTTGCTTTAATTCAAAGTCAGGGTTAACAGGATTTTTTTTAAAACCGATTGAATTACCGAAAAAAATACTATATACAAACATTATACTTAAGCTTATTGTTTGAAAATTAATCATGTATATTAATTGAATGAGTGAATTTATTTATTCGTGGGAAAAAACGTTGAACGATTTGGCATTTGACGCCATTCATCGCTCCAAGAGTGAAACATATTCCATCAAAGCCAATCAAAAGAATATTGAACTAGCTTATAATCGCTGTACGGAAATCACCAAAGAACACTCCAAAACGTTCTTCATGGCTTCATCTTTGTTGCCCAAAGAGAAACGACAAGCGGCCAGATCGCTCTACGCATTTTGTAGAGTTACAGATGATTTGGTAGATTGCGGTAATCATGATCTCATGGCAGCGCTTGAATTGTGGAGAAATCAAAACCATAATTCACATGAAGAACAAAAAGATGAAGTCACCTTAGCGTGGGCAAATACTCGGAAGCGATTCAACATTCCAAAACATTATGGGGAACAACTTATTCAGGGGGTATCACAGGATCTGACGAAAACACGATATGAAAATTTTGATGAATTAGCCCAATATTGTTATGGTGTTGCCAGTACGGTCGGGCTAATGGCTATGTTTATCATTGGTTTTAAAAACGAAAAGGCATTTCCTTATGCTATTCGATTAGGTGTTGCCTTGCAACTAACAAACATATTAAGAGATGTAGGTGAGGATTGGCAAAGAGGAAGATTATACCTTCCTAAGGATGAATTAGAGCATTTTGGGATCTCAGAGGATGAAATCTCAGCTGGTATGATTACAGATAAGTGGCGTGAGTTTATGCGTTTTCAAATAGACCGAAATCGCCGCATATCTACAGAATCTTTACCTGGAATTGCTTTACTCAATAAAGATGGGAGATTTGCCATTGGAGCCGCGGGTGAACTTTACCAGGCAATTTTAAATGAGATAGAATTTAATGACTATGATGTTTTTTCAAAAAGAGCTTTTGTAAAACCATCCCAAAAAATCAGAATGTTGCCTTCTATCTGGTATCGCTCCTCGCTGAATCAATACCCACATCAAATTAGGATAGGAAATTAAATATTAAACAAAGGTGGTTGAGCGTGAAGAAAAAAGCAATCGTAATTGGTAGTGGATTTGGTGGACTTGGTGCTGCCATTCGTTTAGCTGCAAAAGACTACGAAGTAGAGATTTTTGAAAAACGCGACAAGTTAGGTGGACGTGCATATCAATATGAGATTAATGGCTTTAAGTTTGATGGTGGGCCAACTGTAATAACAGCCCCTTACATGTTTGATGAATTATTTGACCTGGCTGGTAAAAAGCGGGAAGATTATTTCAAACTTGTCCCTCTGGATCCATTCTATAGAATCTTCGATCATGATGGCAATCACTTTGATTATTTTCATAAAATAGAAGACACTTTAAAGGAAATTGATCGGTGGAACCCAACCGACAAATCAGGCTATCAACAATTTTCAAACCAAACGCGAAAGATATTTGAGAAATTCCACCCTTTTACCGATCAGCCTTTCATCAAACTAGAAGAAATGATGAAAATCATTCCTGATGTAATACGTTTACAGGCTTTTGGTGGTACTTATAGTTTCGCTTCCCGTTATATTAAACATCCTTTCCTGAAACGTGTTTTTTCATTCCACCCCCTTCTTATAGGCGGAAATCCGTTCGACACTCCATCAATTTTTACTTTGATTGTCCAATTTGAAAAAGAATGGGGGGTACATTATGCAATAGGGGGCACAGGGGCAATTGTAAATGGGTTAGGAAAACTATTTGCAGAATTTGGTGGGGTAGTGAATTTCAATTCTGAGGTCTCAGAAATCCTGGTCGAAGGAAATCGAGCAAGTGGAATTCGGTTGAAAAACGGTACTGTAAATAAAGCAGATGTGATTATCAGTAATGGAGATGTTGCTTTTACATATCGTAATTTGCTTCCGGGATTAAAGAAAAAGAAATACACCAACAGATATATTGACCAGATGAAGTATAGTATGTCACTTTTCGTCTGGTATTTTGGAACAAAAAAGAAATATGATGACAGCAAACTTCAACACCACAATATTATCGTAAATGAACGGTATCGTGAGTTATTGAGCGATATCTTTAACAAACACACATTGCCGGATGATTTTTCCTTATATCTACATATGCCTTCAAAAACTGATCCAACCATAGCACCAGAAGGTTGTGAGTCTTTCTACGTTTTATCTCCAGTACCTACACTCGATTCAGGAACCGACTGGGAAAAAATGGCACCTATTTACAGAGATAGGATCAGGGATTACCTGGAAGAGCATTATTTACCCGATCTCAAAGCCAACCTGGTAGCAGAACACTATATTGATCCCTTACATTTTCAAAATATACTTAATAGTTATCGCGGTGCTGCATTTTCTGTAAAACCAACCCTTTTGCAATCTGCCTGGTTCAGACCACATAATAAGTCTGAGGAATTGGAAGATCTTTATTTTGTAGGGGCAGGCACTCATCCAGGTGCTGGTGTGCCAGCTGTGCTGGCTTCTGGAAAGATAGCAGCAAATTTAATTGAAAATAGTAATGGAAAGATAAAAGATGCCAAAGTTTTATGATTTAGGATTTGGAAATACTGAAAATGAAATTCAGGTGGACAACCTGGAAATTCAAGGCAAAATTCCTGGATGGTTGCAAGGCACTTTGATTCGCAATGGCCCTGGTGCTTTTAATGTGGGAGAACAACAATACCGTCACTGGTTTGATGGCCTGGCAATGCTGCATAAATTCAGTATCAATAACGGAAAAGTATCTTATGCAAATAAATATTTAAACACGAAGGCATACCAGGAAGCAAAATCCACCAATCAAATTTCGTATTCTGAATTTGCAACCGATCCTTGCAGATCCATGTTCGAGCGGGTGATGTCAGTTTTTTCACCGAAAATCACCGATAGCGCCAAGGTTAGTATTGCAAAAATTGCTCAAAGCTACATGGCATTGGCAGAAACGCCAATTCAAGTTGAATTTGATCCAGAAACCCTTGAATCGGTTGGTGTTTTTAAATATGAAGATAATCTGGTTGGACAAATGACCACGGTACATCCTCAATTTGATTTTGAAAATGATACCGTTTTTAATCTCGTAACTCGCTATCACCGCATCAGTCATTACAATATTTACCAAATTAAAGGCGACAAAATTCCTTCCAAATTAGCATCATTACCTTCGAATTCTCCATCTTACATGCATAGTTTTGGAATGTCGAAAAACTATTTCATTCTTACTGAATTTCCATTGGTCGTAAACCCAATATCATTATTATTATGGCTGAAACCATATATTGAGAACTTCAAATGGAAACCTGAACGTGGCACAACTTTCAGAGTCATCAATCGCCACACTGGTGAATTGGTGGGGCGATTTGAAAGTGATCCTTTCTTTGCTTTTCATCACATAAACGCATTTGAACAAGGAGATGAATTATTTGTAGATCTAGCTGCTTATGATGATGCCAGTATCATTCAATCTTATTATCTTGACCGTTTAAAATCCAATAAAAATCCAATACCTCCAGGAAATTTACGTCGATATAGGGTTCCACTCAAAGGAAAAAGATTAACCTTTGAGACAATATCTGATTCCTGTATGGAATTACCTAATTTTGATTATGCTCGTATGAATACAGACCCCAACTACCAATTTGTCTATGCTGTCAGTATCAATGAGGGAAATAAATCTGGTTTTTACAATCAAATTCTGAAAGTCGATATCAAAAATCGAAAAGATACATTTTGGTATGAAACTGGTTGCTACCCAGGTGAACCGGTATTCATCGGTAAACCCGGAAGATCTGAGGAAGATGATGGGGTTATCCTTTCGGTCGTACTAGATGAAAATGCGGGGGCTTCATTCCTGTTGGTTTTAGATGCACATTCTTTTGATGAAATTGCACGGGCAAATATCCCACAACCCATCCTGTTTGGATACCATGGAGCTTATTTTCCAGAAAGTTCAGAGTAGGTTATCTTTATCATGAAACAAATTCCAAAAAATTCGAAATCGATCACTCAGTTTCAAAAAATAGTTGATTTAAAAAACATAACCAAAACATTTGAACTTACAGGTCAAAAGATTCCTGTATTAAAAGATATTTCATTAAGTTTGAATTATGGAGAATTTGCAGCTATTGTCGGACCTTCAGGAAATGGAAAATCCACCTTACTCAACATGATGACTGGCATCGACCGACCCAGCAGCGGAGACGTGATCGTCAATCATCAAAATCTAAAAGATTTAAGTGAAGATCAATTATCAGGTTGGCGTGGAAAAAATCTTGGTATTGTTTTTCAGTTTTTTCAATTATTGCCTGCGTTGAGTTTATTACAAAATGTCATTCTACCGATGGATTTTGTTCGGCAATATTCTCCAAAAGAACGACGTGAAAGAGCAGAGTTCCTGCTTAATATGGTTGGCTTAGAAGACCAAATGCATAAATTACCTGGTCTGGTTTCCGGTGGTCAACAACAACGCGCTGCTATTGCTAGAGCTTTGGCAAACGACCCTCCTCTGATTGTTGCAGATGAACCCACTGGCAACCTGGATGTGAAAACTTCAGAAGATGTTTTTAGTTTATTCCTGGATTTATCAAACCAGGGAAAAACGGTTGTAATGGTCACTCATAATGAAGACTTGGCATGTCGTGCGAACCGCCGTATAGAGGTGATTAACGGTTTAATCGCATTCGATGGAAGCTGTAGTTAAAGGATAATTTATGAGTGTTATATGGAAAAAAGTCTGGTTTGATTTATGGCACAATAAAAGCCGTACCACTTTGGCTATATTAAGCATCGCGGCTGGTGTTTTCGCAGTCGGAGCTATTTTTGGAATGGTAGATCAACTTTTAAGTGGTATGGATAAAGCTCATCAGGAAGTAGCTCCTTCCCATATTAATATGATCCTCAGAAACGGAATAACGGATGATGTCGTAGAGGATTTGCTTGAAATTCCCGGTATTGTTGGTATTGACCCGGTGAATCAATTATCAATTCAATATAAGTTCAATCCAGAAGATGCATGGGAATTAGGCACTTTGGTTCAACGCCCTGATTATGACAGTCAGACATATGATAAAGTGGTTCTTAAAGAGGGTAACTGGCCAGCAGATAACCAGATTGGCATAGAACGCCTATCCAGTCAATATTATGGTCCAGGCATCAGCGACACAATTATTTTCAACGCCCTGGGGGAGGAAAATGAGCATCAAATCAATGGGTTGATTCGACATCCTTTCGTTCAACCGCCACCTTTTGGAGGACAAGCACATTTCTTTACAGATGCTGCGGGTTTAGAAGAATTTGGAATACCAACAGGTTATTATGGTCAGTTACTGATCCAAGTAAATCCATATAGTCTGGAATTTGCGCAGGAAATTGCAGGGGATATTCGCTCAAGATTGGCAGGTCAGGGCTATGGAGTATTAGTTAGCATATATCAGGAACCAGACAAACATTGGGGCAGAATGTTTGTTGAAGGTATTACACTGGTACTACAAATAATGGCAATTGTTTCATTATTTATGAGTGTCGTACTTGTTTTGAATACTTTTACTGCATTAATTACACAACAAACCGATCAAATAGGTGTGATTAAATCAATAGGCGGTAGAAGGCTTACCATCATCAGAATATATTTAGCAGGGGTAATTATCTATGGCTTTTTCGCCCTACTCATAGCTCTTCCCACCAGCTCCGCTTTTTCATTTTTAATGAGCCAATGGTTCTTGAACTTGTTCAATATTGATTACACAACATTCCAGATATCCCTCAGAGCAATTTTATTCCAGGTTGGCAGTGCAATTTTGGCACCGATATTAGCCGCTTTATGGCCAGTATTGAAAGGTGCGGGAATCAGCGTACGAGAAGCTATTTCAACGTATGGATTGGGTGGTGATTTTGGTTCAAGCTGGCTAGATCGATTGGTTGATCGCTTCGGATTGCGTTTTCTGCCAACTATTTATGCCGCATCATTGGGAAACTTATTTCGTCGAAAAGGTCGTCTATTGTTAACACTTCTTGTTCTGACAACCTCCGGCGTTATGTTCCTCGTCGTAATGACATTAATTTCATCAACAAATTTCACACTGGATAACGAAATGGCCAGGCAAGGTTATGATGTCAGAATCGGATTCACGTCCAATCAATCCATTTCTGAAGTCTTAGAACTTACCAATCAGGTTCCAGATGTTCAATCTTCTGAAATGTGGTACAGCCGTAACGCAACCATTCTGCGAGAAGGTGAACGTTTGGATGATTCAGCCGGATTAGGTGCACAGCTTTTAGGCATTCCTGCAGACACTAATATGTATAAACCTATCATAGTTGCTGGCCGATGGTTACAAGCAGATGATAATCGCGCTGTTATCATGAGTCAGGAGACTGCAGATAAAAACAATATTTCTGTTGGAGATTTAATCTCTCTTGATCTCGGTGAATTAGGAGCGATTGAGTGGGAGGTCGTAGGTCTTTATCGTGTTATTTATGGGTCCGGATTTGTCGTTGAACCTATTTATGCTCCCTTAGATGCAGTCGCTGAAGCAACTGGCCAGGATGGTCAGGGGACTCAAATCCTGGTCAAAGGTCAGGTCACTACCTTAGAAGAGGAAACAGAACTTTCTGACCAATTAAAGACCCAATATGAAGAAGCAGGGATTAGGATTGATTTCTACACAACTTCTGCACGTTTAGACCAACGGGTATATGCCGATAACCAGTTTGCATCCCTCATCTCAATGTTACTTAGTTTAGCAATGTTGACAGCCACCGTAGGTGGAATTGGACTGGCAGGATCATTAGGTATCAGTGTGGTCGAAAGGACACGTGAAATTGGGGTGTTAAGATCCATCGGTGCAAGATCTCAAACGATCTTAAGAATGTTTATTATGGAAGGTATTTTACAGGGTATGATTAGTTTCCTGATATCCATTCCAATTGCATTTGTCATCGCCAGACCTCTGGCGCGAAGCCTTGGAATGACAATGCTTGAGGTGGACTTAGATTTTGCTTTCAATTATCCATCCATTGGAATCTGGTTAATAACAATAATAATCATTGCAAGCATTGCATCGCTTACACCTGCAAAAAAAGCCACAAGAATCAGTGTTCGGGAAGCATTGACATACACATAACATTTCGCCAAAAAAGCTTCAAAAGTATTCGAATTATTCCACAAAAAAATATTAATTTGCTAGAATTCAACTAGGGATTTTTTGGATATATAATAGTTGACCAAGAAAGAATTCCCTTTGTAAATTAGTTTTTTTTATTGAATTAACTTTTTTATGGATAAAGAACATTAGGAAACAATACCATGATCCCAATTCGTGACCAGATACCAACCAGACGCGTTCCCTTCATCAATTATTTATTGATAAGTGCTAATGTATTTGTTTTCATTCTCCAACGGTTGGCAGGTTCAGGTGAAGAAGCACTTATTTACCAATTTGCCATGATCCCAGCTTCATTCACCGGTGGAATGAGCTTAGACAATATTTCCGATATCTTCACCAGCATGTTCATGCATGCCGGATTAGCGCATCTGGGTGGAAATATGCTGTATTTATGGATATTTGGTGATAATGTGGAAGACAGTATGGGTCATGGAAGATTCTTTCTATTCTATTTATTAGGCGGACTGGTTGCCTCTCTAACACACATTTTCACCAACCCTGCCTCACAAATCCCAACCGTAGGTGCAAGTGGTGCAATAGCTGCTGTATTGGGAGCATATCTCGTTCTCTATCCTAACTCAAAAGTGCTGACAATAATACCACTTGGATTTTTCATACGTATGACAATGATCCCCGCTGCGATTGTTTTAGGTTTATGGTTTATACTGCAATTATTCAGTGGTGTTTTATCGATGGGCGGCCCCGATGTAGGTGGAGTAGCATTCTGGGCTCACATAGGCGGATTTGTTACAGGTGTTATTCTTGCTAAGGTTTTCTCTGGAAAACGCCATAAAGACGCCATTGTGCGCTGGTAATTTACCGTTACTGGACTTTTATTGAAATAAATAAAAAAATATAAATAGGTGCACCACAATACTAATCAAAGCAATCACTTTGAATTGAGTTTTTCTGGTTTTGTGGCGAAAAACCGTCATTCCTAATAAAGCACCTACACCCCCTCCTAGAATAATCAACCCATAAAGAGTTTTTTCTGGGACTCTCCATTGTTGTAACTGCGCACGAAATTTATCGAATCCCCAGGCAAGGAAAGTAACTACATTAATAACCAGATAATATGAAAACATATTTAATTTTTCCTGATTAATTACAAGGGAAGGTGAAAACGGAGTGATATTTCATTTAACTCGAATGAATCTCAGATCATAGGGCTCTAGGACTAAGGTTGTCTGATTTAGAATTTGTTCAGTTTGCAGTTCCACCAAAATATTGTTTTTTTCTAAAAGGTTAATTGCCAGGTCAATTTCTTGAGGTTTCTCCGAGAAATTAGCCAACACGATAACATAATCAGATTCATTCATTCTGGCAAAACCAAAAACATGGGGGTTATCAGTGGTAAGAATATTAGTATTCAAATTTCGGAAAACCGGATTCGTTTTTCTAATCTGAATCAATCTTAAGAAATCTTTATAAAGTTGTCTTTCGATAGTGTTTTCTTTGTTCCGTTTAATAGATTTTTGACTATCATACTTTGGACGATGTACCCAACGGCTATCATGCGCCTTTCCCTTGTCTTCTAGATAACTATAATCATTCAATGTCCCTAGCTCATCTCCTAAATAAATTAAAGGAATTCCGCCTATCGTAAGAATAATTCCATGAATTAATGCAATTCGCTTAATTGCAAGTTCAACTTCTTTTTCTGTTTCAACAGAAATGGCTTTCTCTAATCCTGCCAATGATGCACACGTTCCAGAAATTCGACTATCTCCAGTTTTTGGATTTTCCTGAAATGGGAGACCTCGCGCAAAACTTCCTGAAAATCGTCCACGATAAAACTCATTCAAGAATTGACGGTGGTCAAAGCCATTTATCCATAATTCCGCCGCATCATCATCCGAGAATGTCCAGCCTATATCATCATGACAGCGAACATAATTTACCCAGGCACATTGATCGGGTAATGCAAGACGTTTTTCCATCGAGTATTTGAGCAAGCGTACCTCGCGGGTCGCCAGGCTCTCCCATAACAAAGCCATCAAAAGTGGATTATAAGAAATCTGGCATTTTTGCGGTGATATGTATTTGATCACATCGTCGGGGTGAACGATCGCTTCTGATTTAAATAAGAGTGAAGGTGCGGCAATTCGGGCAATCAAATTAAACGCCTGAATCAAAAAATGAGCTTCCGGAAGGTTCTCGCAATTCGTTCCCATTCGCTTCCAGATAAAAGCTACTGCATCCAATCGCAAAACTTCCACACCAATATTCGCCAGAAACAACATTTCCCTTGCCATGTGCACAAATACTGCTGGATTCTGGTAATTCAAATCCCATTGATAGGAGTGAAAAGTTGTCCATACCCACCTATCAATCATTTTGAAATATGTAAATGCCCCGGGGTGTTCATCAGGAAAAATTTCCCTTAGATGAGATTCATAAGCATCTGGCATAAGACGGTCCGGGTAAATCCAATAAAAATCCTCATAAATGGGATCACCTGCTTGCGCTTTTAATGCCCATTCATGCTCACTTGAAGTATGATTGAAAACAAAATCCAGCACCAAACTGATGCCATTTTTTCTCAATTCTTTTGCCAGATCTACCAACTCGTCCATTGTGCCAATATCGGGATTAACTTCCCGATAACTGCTTATCGCGTAACCCCCATCGTTCTCCCCTTTAGGCGTTTTGAAAAATGGCATGAGATGTAAATAAGTTATACCTAATTCAAGCAAGTATGGTATTTTTTGATATAAACCCTTAAGATCTCCCGCGAAAAGGTCAACATAGCAAACAGCACCCAGCACTTTTTCAGATTGAAACCACTGAGAATCAGCTTCTCTTTTAATATCAAGTATTTTTAAATCCTTTGGGCGATTGATCCAACTTTCAGCTAATGCATAGAATAGCTCTTCAAGATAATATATAGCATCATATATTTCCCCATAAAGTGGAAATAAGTTCTTGAACAAAGTTGGAAAATTAAATTCCAACCTGGAAACAAATTGGTTCCAGTCTCCAGGATCGGAAGTTGCATATTCTTGATAACGATTTTGCAACCTCGGCAATAAACGCTCATACGTAAAATGTGCTCGAAATTGCGTATCCATTAATATATTGACCCGTTGTGCTCACCTATTCTATCTTCATTCCAGGCAGCTTCAATCTGATTTCTGGACATTGAAACACTCCAGAAGAAATTCGATGGAAATGAAAAATCTATCATTTATACCAATCCCACCTTTAACCATCGGAAGCCGAAACCTTCAATTGTCAATATGCGGTCGTCAAGAACGACTGGTTGGTACAGGTTAAGTACATCCTGAAGCTCTTCATTCTTGATACCCATTTCTTTTATAGCCACCTGTTGACTTTCTGAAGAAAAATTGGCGATAACCAGAATCTTTTCCTGCTCATTTTCACGGCAATACGCTAGGATTGATTTATTTTTGGGTGAACATAATGTGGATGTTCCTTCACCAAAAACAGAATGCTGTTTTCGGATCATGATCATAATTTTCAGCCAGCTAAGAAGTGAAGTTGGGTCCTCCATTGAAGCTTTAACATTCATTTTTTGATACCCATAAATGTCATCATCAATAACCGGTATTCGTAATTTTTGAGGTTCCACATCTGAGTATCCACCGTTTATGGAATCATCCCATTGCATCGGCGTGCGGACACCATCTCGATCGCGTAATTCAATATTATCTCCCATACCAATTTCATCACCATAATATAAAACTGGGGAACCTAAAAATGATAAAAGGATTGAATGCATGAGCCTGATCTTGCGCTGATCATTATCCAAAAGCGGTGCTAGTCGGCGACGAATTCCTAAATTCAGACGCATTCTGGTGTCTGGAGCGTAGTGTTCCCACATAAATTGACGTTCATCCTCCGTAACCATTTCCAATGTCAATTCATCGTGATTTCGCAAGAAAATACCCCATTGACAGCATTCAGGCAGGTCGGGGGTTCTGGCCAGGATATTATCAATCGGTGTGCGATCCGATTTAGCAAGTGCCATAAATAAACGCGGCATCAATGGAAAATGGAAATTCATGTGAAATTCATCGCCATCACCAAAATAATCCCTTGTTTCTTCAGGCCATTGATTTGCCTCTGCTAATAACATTATTTCAGGTGAATATGCTTCAACAAAGGATCGTAAACGTTTGTAGTATGCATGTGATTCAGGTAAATTTTCAGAAGAACTGTCTTCACGCTCAAATAAATACGGAGGAGCATCTACTCTGATTGCATCTACACCTAAATCAATCCAATATTGGACAGTTCGCATCATGGCTTTTTGCACTTCTGGGTTATCGTAATTCAAATCAGGTTGATGATAGAAGAACCGATGCCAATAATATTCACCCCGAATTGGATCAAAGGTCCAATTGGATTTTTCATAATCGATAAATATAATACGGGCATCTTTAAACTTTTGATCTGTTTCACTCCATAAATAATAATCTTTGTATTTTTCAAATTCCAGATGAGATGGGTCACGCGAAGCCTGAAACCAAGGGTGTTGATCAGAAGTATGGTTGGGAATTAATTCAACCATTATTTTCATTCCTCTGCGATGTGTCTCCTCGACCAAAGTGGTGAAATCCTCCAAGGTTCCATAATTGGGATTGATATCCTGCATATCGCTGACATCATAACCGCCATCTCGCAATGGAGATTTCATGATCGGTAATAACCAGACTAGATCAACTCCCAGATTCTGCAAGTAGTCTAATTTTGCGGTTACACCTGCCAGATCACCTACGCCATCGGAATTTGCGTCATAAAACCCACGGACATTCAATTCGTAAATGACCGCCTGTTTGTACCATAGATTGTTACATGTCATAAAAATTAATTATCCTTTTACTGAACCAGCCATCATACCACGGACAAAATATCGTTGTAATGCCAGAAAAACGATGAGCGGTAATATCATACTAATAAACGCTCCGGATGTTAATAGATGCCAGTCCTGTCCTTTTTCACCAACAATGGCTGCCAAAGCACTGGTGACCACTCGAGTCTTGTCTCCCAGGAAAACCAGCGCAACCAGGTAATCATTCCAGACCCACAGGAATTGGAATATCGCAAAAGAGGCTAAAGCAGGGACGGATAGGGGAAGGATCAACTGAATAAAAATCGTGAAAGGTGATGCGCCATCAATAAATGCTGATTCCAATAATTCTCTGGGTATCGTACTGATATAGTTAAACATTAAGTAAATCGCCAATGGCAGACCAAAACCA
>JACZIY010000654.1 GCA_014860845.1 Anaerolineaceae bacterium | reverse complement strand
AGCGAACCCAGTAAATCACCCATGCCGGAAGATTGTTGTGCTGTTTGCTGTGGAGCTGACTGTCCTCCAGCACCCAGAATCGTTTGCAACAATGACAGAGCAGACTTTGTATCAACATCCTGCCCCTGAAATTGTTGTGCGGCTTTCTGCAATCCCTGAGAATAAAGCTGGGCAGAACCATTATTAGCGTTTTGGCTTAATTTCCGGGCGGCGAATTGCAGCATTTCACTGGCATCGCTACCTTTTTTTGCCTTCATGGCATTGGTGATCGTTTTAAATGTATCCACCATATGGTCACCATGGTCATGATTGTAGGTATCTGCCTGGTTCAGTGTTTCTTGATTTTTGCTTAATGTTTTGGAGACCTGGGAAAAAACTTTGACAAGATCTACATTTTGTTCCGTCATTTGATTGGTTTTCTCACTTATTTCTTTTTCAATTCTTCCGGCAATGGAGGAATTTCAATTTCGGTTCCGGTTTTGATGTGATTGGGATGATCTCCGATGATGTCTTTGTTATGTTCATAAATCAAACGCCAGTAAGCTTCTTTCATGGAACCATAATGTTTGAATGCCAATTCTGCATAGGTGTCCTGGTTGGTCCAGACATGTTTGACGATGGCAGCTTTGGCTGCTGCTTCTTCTGCCTGTTTCTTCTCAAGTTCGGCTTTCTTGGCAGCTAACTTATCAGCCTGATCCTTTTGAATTTTCTGTAGATTTTCCTGAGCTTGCTTTTGCGCAGCAGTAATTTTTGCTTTTTCGGCTGCTTCTGCTTTGGCTTTGGCAGCTGCTTCTCCTCTGGCTTTGGCATCTACAGCAACTTTAGCTTTTGCTGCTTCTGCTTTAATTTTATCCGCTGCTAATTTCTTTTCTGCTTCCACAGCAGCAGCTTTCTCATCACGATCAGTCAAGGCATCTATTGCCTTATCTAACAGACTTTTCTTTTTATCTTCAGTCATAACGACCTCCATCTACTAAAATCGATTACATGATTCTATTGTAGACATTAAAAGAATGAAAATCAATGCCATTTCCAGTTTAATAGGAATTATTATGAATCGGTTATCATTGAAGAAATGAAATATAGAATTTGCATATTTTCTTTTTTAATTGGATTGTTATTTATCCTGTCAGGTTGTATGCCAGATTCAGATGGGAAGATGGCATCCCCGTCGTTGATTAGAGCTGAATCTACATTCCAGAATGTAGAAACTCAAACTTTTTTACCTACTTATATGCTTACACACACTAAGACAGCTACAACTCCAACCCCAACAAGAACAATGCAACCAACCAGTACACCAGCTTATTTTTCCGGGGCAGGGGATATATCCATTTGCGGGCAGATGGGCGATGAGCAAACCGCTGAAATTCTCTTAAATCGGGTTGGAAGTGGTTTGTATTTTTCAGCTGGGGATAGTTCCAATGAGAGTGGTTTGATGTATGAATACCAGCAGTGCTTTGGTGCATCCTGGGGACAACTACTGCCTGATTTACGGGTGGTTCCGGGTAATCACGACTATTACAGCAATCCATTAGAAAATTACTGGATTTATTTTTATGGTGTTGCTGGGGAACCAGGCAAAGGCTGGTACTCCTTTAAACACGGTGACTGGCATATCGTTATGCTGAACTCCAATTGTGGCTACGTGGGTTGTAGTCCTTCTTCCGAACAGATTGCCTGGTTGAAACGGGATTTAACGCTCAGTAAGAACCAATGTTCCCTGGCAATCTGGCATCACCCGCGTTTCAATTCCGGTATTGCTGGAAATGCGGACTGGTTGTACACTTTCTGGGATGTGCTTTATGAGCATGGGGTGGATGTGGTGGTGAATGGACATGACCATCACTACGAGCGCATGACAAAAATTAATCCGCAAGGGGAAATAGATCGCATTTTCGGAGTGCGCTCATTTATTGTCGGGACCGGGGGAGCCAGTTACTATGGTATAGACCAGATCCAACCATTCAGTGAAGTGCGCATCACAGATCAGTTCGGAATCATCCAGTTTGAATTGAAATCCAGGAGTTATGCCTGGCAATTTATTAATGTGGAGGGTGAGGTGATGGATTTTGGCTCGGATGTCTGTTCACCTGACCCTCAAGAATTTGAATTATTACATCAATAGATCACCAAAAAACCTGTTTCATTAAAATTATTGATTACAGATCAATCGATTCCGAAAGTTGTTTTCGTGATTCCAGTTCCAGGATTTTCTTTTCGATCAGTTTTTCTAAGGATTGTTGGTAATGCATCATTTCGTAACCCTGCATGACGGCAGCCACCTGGGCTACACCAATGGCAATGATAGCAATTGTCAAAATGATCGCAACCCAGATACTCCAGATAAAAATTTTCTCCTGAGCGTTATCCAGAGAACTCTTAATTTCCTGCATATTGGTTTGATAATCATTGATGACTGTCTGTGCCGCTGTCAAATCACTCTGGAATTCAGCAAAACTGTTGGCAATTTCATCAATCCCTTTGCGTAGAGATAGCAGGTTATCATTGCTATCGGACAAAGATACTGAAATATCATCCATCGAATCGGGCATATCTGTAAGTGTTTCTCCGATTTCCTTCAATGCGGTATTTAAGGGTTTGGGTGGAGCATATTCAATTCCTAATAATGGGATTCTGGAGAGCCCATATAAAAGGTTATCGATAATCAGCGCAGAGCTTTGCGCTGCCACCACCGAAAGTTTGGTGTTTTCCAGCGTGTCTTTAATATCTCCTTTAAAAAGATCAGAGAAAGAATCAATCAAATTACTGGTATCTTCCATGGACTGAGCGATCATCAAGGTGGAATCCTCCAACGAGGTCATGCTTTTCTTGACGTTTGTCAGACTGGAATCGATAATATCCAGGCCGGAGCTGGTCGTATTAACTATTTTCTCAGCAAACAGAAGACTGTCATACACCTGCGTTGCGACAGGTAAGCGCAATCGCCAAACCTGCACCAACGCAAAAATGGAAACAAGTAAACCAATGACTGAAAGAAATATCAGACCTATTCCAAAAATTTTTCGAGGGAAATTCATACCACACCTTCCATAAAACGATCCATAGATCAATTGTAATTGATTTTCGGAACAAATATACTCATAACCTGTAGATTTCCACTTGAATCCAGTCTGTTGAACGCCGTCTTCCGATATAATCAATCCATCAATGATTTGGAGTGAATGGTGATAAAGGTGAAAATTGTTAATTATGTGCAATTATGGCGCGATCTGGTGAGATTGGGTGAAGAGCGAAGGAAACGCAAAACAATAAACCATTCGGAGGATCAATGGCATGGCAAAGCCACTGTTTTTGACCAAAGAGTCAGTGAGCGCTGGCAACAACAAGACTCCAGCCGAACTTTTGTCTTACAATCATTAACCGACTTTCCAGCTTCAACGGTTATGGACATTGGTGCAGGCAGCGGTGCCTGGGTCAGTTTGATGTCACCGTTTGCTAAAACTGTCACCGCCATTGATCCATCGGGGAGCATGCTGTCTCAATTGAAACGACGGGTTGAGGAAGAAAAATTATTGAATGTCAACATCGTTAAAGGTTGCTGGCCAGAAGTAAAGGTTGACAGGCATGATATTTGCTTTTGTTCACACGCCATGTATGGTATCGAAGATTTGCCAGCATTTATTCGTGGGATGCAAGAGTCAACCAATAAGCGCATCATTCTATTGATCCGCGCACCAGGCGAAGAAGGATTGATGGCACAGGCGATGAATATGGTCTGGGGACATCCGTATGACAGCCCCAATTACCAGATTGCGATCAATATTCTTTGGCAAATGGGAATCTTTCCAAACGTGATCATGGAAGACGATTGTCTCTGGAAACCCTGGTCCCATCCTTCGCTGGAGGACGCTTTGTCCGAGATGAAAAATCGCCTGGGATTATTTGACAGGGATGAATGGGATGATAAATTGAGGGGTTTGTTAGCAACTAATTTGATTTATCAATCGGGAGAGTATGTCTGGCCATCAGCAGTCCGTACCGCATTGCTGTATTGGGACGTGTAGAAGATAAATCTCAATATATTCGTGTAGCCATTTTAATCTTTATATTCTCCTCAATTATTAAAATTAATAATTGGTACATACAGAGCCAGAAGATCTTTCTACCTTATAATAAGATTAATAAGGATCAAAGTAATAATGTATAAATTTCTAAAAAATTGGAAGCGGGTTCTGTTTTTCGGATTGGGGGCAGTGATTGGGCTGGAAGTCAGCAATGCTTTTCATCCCAGCTTGCGAAGTCGGGTAATGTACGCTTTGGTTCGCCTGTTGCATAAACCTATTATGCCGGAAGAACTTGAAAAACAACGTAGTTATCTGGACCGTCTGCAGGAGTTGGTTCCTCCACCATTGAAAATTGATGCTAATCCGGTTGATGCGAATGGGATTCCCTGTGAGTGGGTCCTTCCGGAAAAAGAAATCCCAACACAGGTCATATTTTATTTGCACGGCGGTGGATATACAACCAAAATGCCGGTTCTGCATCGCAACTTTCTCTTTCAGTTAGCGCAGGAGAGCAAAGCCCAATTTTTAATGGTGGATTACCGCCTGGCACCGGAACATCCTTTCCCCGCTGCGTTGGAAGATGCACTGGTTGCTTATGACTGGCTATTACATCAAGGCTGGGATTCGGAACAGATTATGTTTGCCGGTGATTCTGCTGGTGGGGGACTGACCCTGGCTACGCTGCTGGCTTTGCGAGATATGGGCAAGCCTTTACCCGTCGGAGCGATTTTTATTTCCCCGTGGACGGATTTAACTGGCAGCGGAGAGTCGATTACGCTTCTGCAGGACCTGGATGTGATGTTATCCTGGGAAAACTTACAGGAAAG
>JACZIY010000653.1 GCA_014860845.1 Anaerolineaceae bacterium | reverse complement strand
GGTACATGCTTATGCGATCAGCATTCACAAATCGCAGGGATCTGAGTTCCCGGTTGTAGTCATACCTTTGTTGATGCAGCATTATATGATGTTGCAGCGCAATCTAATTTATACAGCTGTGACCCGTGCCAGAAAGCTGGTGGTGATGGTGGGGGATAGAAAATCGATTGCTATGGCAGTGCGCAACAATAAAATCGAGATGCGCAACACACTCTTGAAGGAACGATTGCAGGTGGAACCTGAGAAAGAAAAAAGCAATACGCTGTGGCAGGTTTAACTGGTTACGCAAACCAACCCAATCCCATTCGGGCCAACATGTGCCCCAACCGCCGGTGTAACCATCTGATAAATGGGCTGGTTATTTTCTGGGATCAGAGAAAATGCTTTCTGGTATAACCATTTGGCTGCTTCCAGTGCCTGAGTATGAACAACAGACACATGCTCCAATGGTCCTAAATTGCGCACATAGGTTATCATGCGTTCTAAGGCTTTTCCATTTGTCCTGACTTTTTCAAAAATAGGGATGCCGGCATGGAATGTCATCAGAGGTTTGATTCGAAGCAAGGACCCGATACCCCGCATAGCCAGATTAATCCTGCCACTTAAATGTAAGAACTTTAACGTATCTAATAGAGCATAGACGTAAGTTCGATTTCCAAGATCAGTAACAACTTCTATTATTTCTTTCACGGTAGCACCAGCTTCAGCCATTTTACAGGCAGTTAACACCTGTAATCCTGCTCCTAAGGTTAATTGTTGGGTATCATGTACTGTAACAGGAATTTTTACCTCGCTGGCAGCTTTTATAGTGGAATTGTAAATAGTGCTGAGATTGCTGGCGACGTGAATAGAAAGCACATGATCAAATCCATCGTCTGCTGCTTTTGAATAAGCTCTAGCGTACGTTTCTGGGCCTGGTGCAGCAGTTTTTGGATGTTGGGGAAAACTATCCAATCCATCATAAAATTGTTTCCGCGTCATTTCTACCCCATCCAGATAGCTCTGATTGCCAATGTTGATGTAAGATGGCACAACTTTGATGTCATATTGCTGAATTAATTCATCGGGGATATCGCAAACACTGTCGGTTACTATTTTGATGCGCATATTGCCTCTTTGATGCCAGGTTTCAAAGAATTTAAAATGATATAAAATAAAACACAATAGAGATAAATAAGATGTTGGACCTTGAATAATTACTATTGTATGCCTTAAAGGAAAAAAATGAAAAAGAAATCTACTTTTGATATTCTGGTTTTGAATGCCCGTCCCGCTGCTGGTAAAAGTGAAGTAATTGATTATTTGAAACGCTGTTCCATCGAAGAACGACAAAAAAGGTTCATGATTGCCAACTTTGAGGAAATTGATGATTTTCCGATGTTGTGGACCTGGTTTGAAGAAGATGATATTTTACAAAAAATGGGGCTTCCCAGGTTGCACAGTGATGAGCAAGGTTATTTCAAAGGAGACCATCTCTGGCATTTGTTAATTCGACGAATGTGTTTTGAATATCAGAAAAAGGTGTCTCGAATCACTGATTACCATAAAAAATACACCACCATTATTGAGTTTTCCAGAGGTAGTGAACACGGTGGTTATCGCGAGGCATACCAGCATTTATCCATAGATGTTGTTGAGCGAATGGCTATTTTATATCTGGATGTGTCCTACAGTGAATCCTTGCGTAAAAATCGGGCAAGATTTAATCCGGATAAGCCGGACAGCATATTGGAACATGGCTTACCAGATAAAAAATTGGAACGTTTATACAAAGAGGTGGATTGGCATGAATTGGCTAAGGATGATCCGGCATACCTGAATATCCAGGGTGTCAGCGTCCCATATGTTGTATTTGAAAATGAGGATGATGTCACCACAGCAAGAGGAAGTGCTCTGAGAGATCGTTTGGAAGCCAGACTTCAGACCCTTTGGCAGCGCTGGAGCGATAGATAGATACTACCTTTTGAGTCTGATTGATTAAACCTGCAGTATTCTGGGCAGAGATGAGGTTCCCATCAAGTTTTGATTAAATTACATGGGTCAAAAAAAAGTCAACGCAACACCAAACAGAAATCCTGCGAAGGTGCTCAGAATAGCGACCAGGACAACATAAATGGATGTCTTCTTTTTACCCATAATGCCCGTCAAAACCAAAATCGATTGGATCGATAACTCCGGATCTGAGAGCAAGTAAGCCAACAATGGACCTCGCGCCATACCTAAATCCAGGAACATTTTTGCGACCGGAACTTCCACCAATGTAGGAAAATACATAAAGACTCCGAAAATTACACCCACAAAATTTGCCAGGAGTGTATTCCTACCTGCCAGAGATTGAATCCATGTTTCTGGAATAATTATCCTGGCGATGCCTGCCAGAAAAACACCAACAATCAGGATAGGGAAGATTTGTTTGACAAATTTCCAGGTTTCCCAAATCCATCCAGCCAGTTCATCCTTA
>JACZIY010000084.1 GCA_014860845.1 Anaerolineaceae bacterium | reverse complement strand
GTCTGAATTAACCGGATTGAACGCGGATTACATTCGTTCAAAATATGAATATGCCGGACCGGATTGGTATATTCCGATTGGAGAAACAGCTCGGTCTAACGTAGACCGTTATTACAGCACGTTATCCACGCTGGGTGGATTGAACATGAATTATTACACCTCCCGCTATTATTTTGATGGCGGTGTGGCAGCACATATTACCGGATACGTACAGTCCATATTTCCGGAAGAACTGGATGAATATAAACGTATGGGCTACCGTGGCGATGAAAAGGTTGGCCGTACTGGTTTGGAAGCCTGGGGGGAAGAAGTGCTGATCGGTAAAAAAGGGGCTTCATTGTATGTAGTTCGCCCGGATGGTTCGATTGATACCAGAATTGGATATTCTGATTCGCAGTTATCTCAATCCATCTATACTACGATTGAACAGGACTTTCAAGCTGAAGTGGAACTGGCGATTAATGGGTTCCGTGGAGCCGTCGTTGTTCTGGAGCGGGATACAGGCCGGGTGTTGGCGATGGCATCCTCCCCGACCTATGATCCCAATTTGTTTGACCCCAACAACTTCAACAGTGGCTGGATGTTAGCCGATATGTTGGATCCCAATGAAAACCGCCTGCTGAACCGTGCAGCTCAAAGTGCTTATCCTTTAGGCTCGGTATTCAAAATCATTACCATGGCTGCTGCCTTAGAGACTGATACATTTGAAGCAGATGATGTCTATTATTGTGATCACACCTTTACCGATCTTGAAGGCGTGACACTGTACGATTGGACTTATGAAAAGGAATTGCCACCCAGTGGCGATTTAACACTTTCGGAAGGTCTGATGCGCTCATGTAACCCCTGGTTTTATCACATTGGGTTAACCATGTACCAACGTGGTTTGACCAATAGCCTTGCAGAAATGGCTCGTGCATTTGGACTGGGTTCTCCGACCGGCATTGGTCAGATCGAGGAGGTTGCCGGTAATATTCCTGACACGGTTACGGAAGGCGATAACGTTCAGTTGGCTATCGGTCAGGCCAGTATGCAGGTAACGCCACTGCAGGTGGCGACTTTCATTGCAGCGGTTGGAAACGGGGGTACTTTGTACCAACCACAATTGGTGGAGAAAATTGCACCTGCCGATGGTGACCCAACCTTTGAATTTGAACCCATTGAGACTGGCACTTTACCGGTTACCGAAGAAAACCTGGCCATTATCCAGGCTGCGATGCGCAGTGTCGTGGTTAATGCTCGTGGTACAGCCCGGAATGCCATGTTAGGGTTACAAATCCCAATTTATGGAAAAACCGGTACAGCACAAAATCCTCCACTGAACCCACACGCCTGGTTTGCAGGTTATACCGATCTGGGAAATCCGGATCGACCGGATATTGCGGTGGTGGTGCTGGCTGAAAATGCCGGGGAGGGATCCGAGATTGCAGCACCAATATTCCGGCGCGTGATCGAATTGTACTTTTATGGAAGACCCTCCCGAATTTACCCATGGGAATCATCATTCTATGTAACCCGGACACCCACATCGCTATATACCGAAACACCCAGTCCAGAGCAAACAGAAGAAACACCAGAGGGTTAATTGGATAATAAAACATTCATCCAGGGACGGGTAATGAGCCTGCAATCAGGTTTCTATCACGTTTACCTGGAAGATAACCGCGAGGTGGTCTGTCATCCCAGAGGCAGATTAAAACAACGCCGGCGTGATGAAATACGGGGAGATATCATCGCTATGGGTGATTTGGTGCAGGTTTCCATGCAATCGGATGGCACAGGTGCCATTGAAAAAGTGCTACCGCGTAAGCAGGCCTTGATCCGTTCTGCACCGGATGCACGTGGTGAATATAAACAGGTTCTTCTGGCAAACCCGGATCAGATAGTGATGGTATTCTCGTGCGCGCAACCTGAACCGCACTTGCGGATGTTGGATCGCTTTCTGGTGATTTGCGAGCAACAAGGGATTGACGTGTTGATTGCTGCGAATAAAGTGGATCTGGTGGGTGAGGAAGCTGCCCATATTCTGTTTGGAATGTATGAACAAATTGGATATAAGGTGGTGTATACGTCAAGCATCATGGGTTTGGGTGTGGACATGTTGCGGGATTACCTGCAGGACAGATTATCCGGGTTAGTTGGACCATCCGGTGTTGGCAAATCGAGCCTTTTGAATGCCATCCAACCTTCATTAGGGTTGGCGATCAGGAATGTGAGTGAGTCGACTTCCAAGGGTATGCATACGACCGTGGTGCGACGCTTATTCCCATTGGATGTTGGTGGTTTTGTGGCCGATCTACCAGGCATTCGCATGCTTTCTCTATGGGATATTGAGCCGGAGGAACTGGATGGATATTTTCCCGAATTAAGCACTCGGGTGGCAGATTGTCAATTCAGTGATTGTTCGCATGTTAATGAACCAGGTTGTGCTATAAAAGCTGCTGTAACGAATGGGGAAATCCATTACGAGCGCTATGAGTCGTATTTGCGCATGCGCTATGGCGATGTGGATGACTGGATTAATGAATTAGATCTAACCTGAGATTCTTGCATTTATTCGCTACTTAAGCTAGGATTTTATAGGAAAAGAGCTGCCAGTGAATAAACAGCGTTTCGTTTGGGAAAAAATTGCTCTTGAATTAATAAATCCTTTTCGTATTGCGTATGGGGAAAGCGGCAAACGCTATGTTTATTGGATTCGTCTGACAGAAGATAGTGGCTGGGGAGAATGCCCTATTCCCGTCAATGGTGGAAATTCAGAAAAAGAGATGCTTGCCTGCTGGGCAAATGCAGCCAGGTCAGAAATGCACTTTCCTGTATCCATTCATCAGGTTCAAGGTTGGATTGGCGAAGAAGGACCTGCCCCGGCACGCTGTGCACTGGAATTGGCATTGTTGGACCGCATTGGTCGCGTTGAAGGCAAGGTACTTTACCAGATATTGGATCTGCCCGAACCTGAACCACTATCCACATCCTTTACCATCGCTATAGACACACCGCAAAAAATGGCAGAAATTGCCAGAAAAGAAAAGGGATATCCGATTCTCAAGGTAAAGCTTGGCGGCGAAGATGATGAAGATTGCATTGCCGCGATTCGGGAAGTGCGACCGGACGCAAAAATACGGGTGGATGTAAACGCTGCCTGGGATTTACCGATGGCAATCAAGATGGCTCGGCAACTTTCGGTTTACAATCTGGAACTGATCGAACAACCCTTGGCGAGTGACCAGATTACAGAAATGGGGATCTTACAATCGACAACCAAAATACCGATTGTTGCGGATGAATCCGTTCGAAATCTTGAAGATGTGCATGCACTGGGTCTGGCAGGCGTGGCAGGCATCAATTTGAAATTGATGAAGACAGGTGGTATCCTGCCTGCCTTAGAGATGATCCAGGTTGCCCAGGATTACAATATGCGCATCATGCTGGGGTGCACGATAGAGACATCTCTGGGTGTTACCGCCATGGCACATCTCAGTGGGTTAGCCGAATGGATTGACCTGGATGCACCATTGCTGGTAAAAAATGATCCATTTACTGGTCTAAAATATGATAAGCATCTGAAAGTAAAGCTCCCTCAGCAGCCAGGTATTGGCATCCAATTAAAAACTTGATTGATGTTAGAGATTTGTAAACCGCAGGATTGGATGCATATCATGCAATCCTGGATAGTAACGACTGGCAATTGATATACGACCATGGGGCTCATCCTTGCAAAAAGGTAATATGATGCTGAAGTTTGCCAGTGAGCATGGCTATGATTATAATGAAGGGGATAAGTGAAACAGTCATCCCGAGGAGGATATTTTGAACCTTTCCCGCTTAAAACGGTTTTCTTTTTTAATTGGTTTTTTTGTTTTTCTATTAAGTGCCTGTCAACCTCAGGTGCAACCCACATCTGATGTGCAACCAGAACCAGAAACGCCAGAAGTGGTGCTGCCGACAACAGAACCGACGCCAGAGCCACCGAAGAGCCTTGTAATTTGTATCGGTGAAGAACCGCTGACATTGTATCCTTATGGTGGCAACAGCAAAGGTATGTGGTCGATTTTGGAAGCCATTTATGATGGACCTATCGATACGGTCAACTTTATGCCCGAGCCAGTCATCCTGGAAAAGATACCGGATTATGATAGTGGTGATGCCGTCATCGAAACCGTGCCCGTGGCAGCTGGCGAGCGGATTGTGGATGCAAATGGTTCCGTGGTCGTGCTCCTG
>JACZIY010000652.1 GCA_014860845.1 Anaerolineaceae bacterium | reverse complement strand
ATCTGATTTTGCCTGAAATACAATCATGTCAGCGTCCAGCTTAGAAAGATATTCGCGGTTGCCATTACCCAATCCTTCTCCCAATGCGGCAATAAACAGCACCAGTAGTGTGATCAGGGCAATTACCAGGCTGACCAGCAGGAAGCGACCTCGATTGCGCCATACTTCTTTGATTGCCAGGTAGCTTGCGATGGAAAAAGTTTGTCTCATTAACATTTCCTTTGCATTAAGGTAAGAATTGTACGGCAGCGGTCATCCCCCAGCGCAATTGAGGATCCAATTGATCCAGTGCAATGGTAGCTGTGTAGGTTGTATCGCCACGTTTTTCTTCATACACCATATCGATATGGGTAACCTGACCGCTGAAGGTTAGTTCAGGGAGTGCATCCAGAACGACTTCCACTTTTTGGCCGACCTGAACATTGACCACATTGATTTCGGTCAGATTATCGGTTTGAATTTCCCAATTGCCAAAATCAGCGATAGTCACGACCGGGAATCCAGCATTGATGCGCTCACCTGCTTTAATATTGAGGTTTGTCACCGTACCACCGACGCTGGCTTTGAGTTCATAGCTATCGATCAACGATTGAGCATTGAGCAAAGCCGTCATGGCTGTAGTGACACGTGATTCAGCAGCTGCCAGGCGATCCTTATCGATCCCATTGCCTGCTTCCAATATCGATAAATTCTCTTTTGCTAATTCAAGGGTTGCGAGCGCAACATCCAGGCGTAATTTATTTTCTTCACTGTCATCAGCATCAAAATCTTCCTGTGCTGCATCCAGAATAGTTTGAGTGTTGAAAACATCCAGCCTGCTTTGAGCAAGATTAACATCCGCGTTCTTTTTCAATTCATCCACAGCCAGTTGGGCATTTTGCACTTCAGTCTGGTTTTGAGAAAAAGCGACCAGCGCTGAATAGGGTACATCTAATTTGGCGATTGTTTGACCGATTTCAATTGCATCGCCTTCCTGAACCATAACTTCCAGCACCAAACCAGGCACAGAAAATGACTGATCCAGATAATTCGCCGGCATTAATCGACCTTCTGTAATTAAATAATTCGGTTGTGTGGTTGTTTCGGCAACAACAGGTTCATCGGCTTTAGGCGCACAGCCTGTCATTAGGATGGCCGCTACTGTAAATAACACAAAAAATATTGATAATTTCTTCATTCTCTTTCCTCTTTATCCTGAACTCCTGGCCCTACCGGACCTTCAAATGGCTGATCCCAACTGGACGAAAGTACCCCGCTCAGCAACAGGTCCAATGGTGGATGATCGGCGATGTGATCATAGTAATAAGGCAACAGTATTTGCCCGGATGAGCTGATGATAAAAGTCCCGGACATTTGCATGGCATCCTGACCTTCGGGTGGTGTCTCCACTTTGAAGCCTTTTTTGCGCGCCCGAGAGATGGCTGACCAAACTTTAGGATTCAAAAATGTCTGAAACAGATTTCCTTGTTCCAGACCATACGCTTCGTAGGCTTTTCGTTCCGGGTCACACAACATCAATAAGCCCGGGGCGAATTTTTCGGCAAACAGGGCTGTCATTTCCGGTGTGCCCTGGTTGATGATCGCCAGTGATAATCCAGCCTTTTCGATCTTTTCGTGTCCCTGCACCAATTCATCCAGCATTTCCTTGCATTGCGTGCACCCAAAATGACGGGTGAAAGCCAGCAACAATGGATTTTCCTGCCAGAGCGAGGATAATTGAAGCGAGTTTTGTTGAGTATCCATCAACTCAAGATCCGGGGCAATGCGGTAAAAATTTAAATGATTTTTCTTGGCCATATGTCTCCTCATTGTTTTAGTATGATAATTTTAGTCCCGATTCTGATACATGAAACACCTTTGTATAATGTTTGTAGAAACATACACTTTCCTTTTCAGCTAACAGACTGTACAATTATAAAGATAATGAAAGAATGTGTCGTTTCAATATCACCCGCTTCGACTGATATATTGAGATGAGACAAAAGAATGAAATTTAAGTTTTGAGTAGATGTATTTAAAAACATAACGGGATAAATAGCGGTATTCATTGAGAGAAACCGGGAGGAAAAAATGCCAAAAGTATCAATTAACACTCCAGCACCAGATTTTACGCTGGAGGATTACGCGGGGAAAACAGTTCGTTTGTCAGATTTTAAAAGCAAATCGAATGTGATCCTTATTTTTAATCGCACATTCACCTGACCATTTTGCCAAGCGCATATGGCGCAGTTGCGTCAAGATTATCAAGAATTTGTCAATCGACAGGCAGTCCTTCTGGTGTTGGGACCAGAAAACGCAGATGCATTTAAAAATTATTTCGAAAAGAATGATCTGCCGTTT
>JACZIY010000651.1 GCA_014860845.1 Anaerolineaceae bacterium | reverse complement strand
GATTTTTCAGTTTTACGAGAAATGGATGCAGTATCGATTTGTGTCCCAACCCCTTTACGAAAGACTGGCGATCCTGATTTATCCTTTATCATTTCGGCAACAGAATCTTTATCCCAATATATACACCCTGGAATGGTTGTGGTTCTGGAATCAAGCACTTACCCTGGTACTACTCGTGAGATGGTTTTACCAAGATTGTTGGAATGTTGTGATTATAAAGTGGGTGAAGATTTCTTCCTTGCTTTTTCTCCAGAGCGGGTTGATCCAGGACGTAAGGATTGGACAACAATAAATACCCCTAAAGTAATTGGTGGTATTACCGAGGATTGTTCTGAAGTTTCAGCAAAATGGTATGCACAAGCACTTGAAAAAGTTGTTCCAGTCTCATCCACAGAAGTTGCAGAAATGGCAAAACTCCTGGAAAACACTTTCCGAATGATCAATATTGGTCTGGTAAATGAATTGGCTATTATGTGTGATCGATTAAAAGTTGATGTTTGGGAAGTAATTGAAGCAGCGGCAACCAAACCTTTCGGTTTCATGAAATTTACCCCTGGACCGGGATTGGGTGGGCACTGTATTCCGATTGATCCTTTGTATTTATCCTGGAAATTAAAATCATTGAACTATAACGCGAGATTCATAGAACTTGCCTCAGAAATTAATACCAACATGCCCAGATTTGTGGTTGGAAAAGTTCAGGATGCTTTGAACAACGTGGGGAAACCAGTCAGAGGTAGCGATATTCTCGTTTTAGGTGCTGCTTATAAACCTGATATTGATGATGTGCGCGAATCGCCAGCCCTGGATGTTATTCATCTATTGGAGCAAAAAGGCGCAAAGGTAAGTTTTCATGATCCATATGCGCATCATATTAGCCATGAAGATTGGGAAATGGAATCAATTCAAGATCTCAACAAAGGAATTGAAAAAGCTGATTGTGTTGTTATTGTCACGAATCATACTGTCTATGATTATGCTGATATCCTTGAAAAATCCCAACTGATTGTTGATACCAGAAATGCATTGGGAGAAATTGGTCGTAAAAGTCCCAAAGTTGTAAGACTATAATGGCGAATTATCTTGTCACTGGTGCTGCTGGATTCATAGGACAACGGGTTTCTGAACTTTTAATGGCTGATGGTCATGTTGTGTTTGGCATTGATAATTTGAATGACGCATATGATGTGCGTATAAAACATTGGAGGCTGAATCAATTAAAACAAAACAAATTATTTCATTTTCAGCAACAAGATATCAGTGAATATGAAAGTCTCGAAAATTGGATTAAGCAAATCAAAAATCCAATTGATGCAATTATTAATCTTGCTGCCCGAGCAGGAGTCCGACAATCGGTAGAGAATCCCTGGGTATATGTAAATACAAACGTGGTTGGTAATTTGAATTTATTAGAAATCGCCAGACACATGAAGATAAAAAAGTACATTTTGGCGTCCACATCCAGTTTATATGGAGAGAATCCTCCATTACCAACGCCGGAATCAGCTGAGAGTGACCATCCGTTACAACCTTATGCCGCCAGCAAAAAAGGTGCGGAAGCTTTATGTCATTCCTATCACTATCTATATGGTATCGATACGACAATATTTCGCTATTTCACGGTCTATGGTCCTGCTGGAAGGCCTGATATGGTGATGTTCCGATTAGCAAAATGGATTGCAGAAGGTCAACCTGTTTTTATTACTGGCGACGGGAATCAAGCAAGAGGATTTACATATATTGATGATATTGCGCGTGGGACAATTCTTGGTCTAAAAAAATTGAATTATGAACTAATTAATCTTGGAGGACATGAAGTAATCACAATTAATGAACTGGTTCGAATCATGGAAGAAAAGATCGGTAAAAAAGCAAATATTCAATTTATTGACCAGCATAAAGCGGATGTGATGCAGAATTGTGCCAGTGTCGAAAAAGCTAAACAGATTCTTAGCTGGGAACCACGAGTAAATTTGGATCAAGGAATTACGAAATTAGTAGATTGGTATTTTCGAGAAAGGGATTGGGTCAGTCAGGTCGCTACGCCATGAAATCTCCTTTGAAGATTTACCATGAATGGAAACAAGATAAGTCT
>JACZIY010000650.1 GCA_014860845.1 Anaerolineaceae bacterium | reverse complement strand
GAAGATGGCACCACAAACCCGATCCCGGCATTTGATCCACTCGTGGACTGTATTGCTGTCGTGACACCAATCACCTGACCTTTATCATTCAGGAGTACGCCACCAGAATTTCCGGGGTTGATGGCTGCATCCGTTTGAATGATGTCCGGAATGGTGTAAGTTCCGGTAAAAGCTGTATTATCCACTGACAATGAGCGGCCGACGGCACTGACAATTCCAACTGTCATGGTGCCTGAGAGCCCATATGGATTTCCAATCGCAATTGCCAGATCACCAGCTTTCACACCACTGGAATCAATCACACTCAGAGGGTTAAGTTCAGAAACTGGTGCATCAATTTTCACCACTGCCAGATCCGAATCGGGGTCAGAACCAACCAGTTCGGCTTGATATTCGCGTCCATCGGAAAATTGCACAACAATCGCAGTCGCATCTTCGACGACGTGATTATTGGTGACAATATGTCCTTCTTGATCCCAAACGAAACCCGAACCTAGCCCGGATTGTTGGGGAATGCCTTGCCCATCTTCAGAACCTGGCAAGTCAAATGGCATATTGGAGATGCCGCTGATGGTAGAAATTACCTGAATGTTTACAACCGAGGGATTGACCATTTCGTAAATGCTACTCAATGTCCCGTTGGATGCAGAGGCAATAAAGGGATCATCTGCTGGTGCTGGTTCCAGCACTTCCTGCTGTGCAACCGATTCCGCAGCAGGGTCTGTGCTGGTTGATTCATCATTATTAAAAATTGACAGGTCTGCCAATTGACTCAATGGCGCACAGGCTGTCAAAGTCAAAGCGATCACAAGAATAATCGCTGGAAAAAGAAATTTCTTTTTGGTACTTGTATTTTTCATAATCGAATCTCCTAAAATTTTACTTTTTTTACAGTTCATATATTACTCATTTAATGAGGTATTGTCCTTATGGGAACATCAAGATTAGCTTAAGAAAAGCTTAAGAAATGGTTTACACGGAAACTATTCTTCTGACCAGGGCAAAATCGTTTTGAATACCAGGCATAATAACCATCACATGGATTATGATACCGTTGGAGGTTGTTTATGAAACGAATGATATTTTTATTGACAATAATGGTATTTTTTGTGAGTGGATGTACGTCTGAAGATCAATCTCAAAAAAAAGCAACGATTGATTTTTTAGCACAAATAAAAACAAATTCAAATAATGAATTTGAAATTTCACTTCAGTTAATTTCACCAGATCACGATTTTGACGCAGATCCTGAATTTAATGCAAAAATGCAACTATTTGAAGAAAATAATGAACTTCGAGCTCAAGCAGATATGCCACAGAATCCTTTTATGAAAAAAGGCGAATTGTATCAATTAGTTACCTGGAGAGGAATTCTGGAACCGGGATCTTATCGTCTCGAATGGAACGCGCCTGAATATGGTGGTACGATCAATACCTTTGAAGTTAAGATCTTGGACTCAGGTTTGATTTCAATCGATGAGCAAACCATCAAGCCATATTCGAATTAAAAGAGTTTTGTAAGATCTGATTAGACCACTTTTTCCTGGATCAATTTTGCAGTGTTGTGAGCTTGTGGAATGACAGCCGCTAATCCACCACCCCCCTCACTTTGATGTCCTACAAACCACAGTCCTCCCACCGGTGTTTCGTGGGGGATTCCAGTTTTTCCGATGATAGGCGCTAATCCACCGAAGGCGTGATGTTTGGTGTGGGTAATCTGTTTAAAATCGAGTGGCGTCAATATCACCTGTTTTACAATGTGGTCGTGTATTCCCGGGATTGATTGTTCAGCAAATGACAGGAGTTGTTTTGCAAAATCCTCCTTCTGAGATTGCCAATCACCAGTGGAAAGTTTATCCGGACAAATTGTGTAAATGGTCAAACAATGATGTCCAGCAGGTGCCATGTCGTCGGAACGCAGGCTGGGCTGGTGGATCACAAAGCCATATTTGCCTTGATGGTAAACTCCTTCTAAATTCTCTTTTATACTGCCTTCAATATCATAGGTCCGGTAATAATACGTGCACACACCACCTGTGACAGGTGATGGATCATAATCCAGACCGAGGTGAAGCATGAAAACTGAATCCATCAATGGCAGATCATCCACCTTTTTTGAGAAATCCTCCGGAAGTTTTTCTTTACCAACCAGATCAAAGAAGATTTCTTTGGCTCCACCAGAGGCAACAACAACATCTGCGGGATAAAACTGCCCCTTGCTGTTTTCTACCCCTTTCACTTGGTTATTTTCGACTACAATGCGAGACACGCTTTCATTCAAATGAAATTTTCCACTGTGTGATTCAATTACCTTTACCAATGAATGTACCAGATTGGTTGTACCTCCAACCAGACTGTAATAATAAAGTTGATCAGCTCCAGATTGTAGTTGTTTTGGAATTCGAGCATCAAATGAAGGCTCAGGATTGAGGGCAAACACTCCCAGACCTTGAAATTGGGTAGGTGGTGTAAAGAAATCCGCCAGAATGGAAATAAAAACTGCTTGCAGTTGTGGTGATTTGAAGTAGTCATCCATCACTTGTTGGGCATTCCAATCCTTTCGTGAAGCAAATGGTAGCATGGTTGACAAGAGCTGCAACCGTTTCCAAAATAATGAAAGACCGCTAACTTTTCCCATTTGCCGTGCGATTGTCATCAAATGGGTGAAGCGCAGGTAATCTTTCCAATATCGTTCCAATCCGGGGGCATCCTCAGGAAATTTTTGCTTGAGAAATTCCATGCGCCATTTGGGACCCTGATACTGTGCTGGTTTATCGATGCTGAAATCAGGGAAAACGTATCGGCGATCATCTTTACTCAAATTTATTTGATCAGCACAACCCAGTGCTTCGAACACATCGCCGACAGGTTCGTTCTTACCAAAACCTTCCACCAATAACTGACCTAAATCCCAGTTAAATCCATCAGATTGCCATCCCTGCAAAACACCACCAGGTTTCGGGTTAGGATCAAAAACTTTTACGGAATGACCCGCTTTCGACAACGCTGAAGCACTCGTAAGGCCAGCAGCACCAGCACCAATGATGATCACTTGCATGAGAACTCGCTTTCTGATGATTGGGGAACTTTTAATTATCTTCAGGTATTGTATCAAAAGCACGTCTGGGTTTCAATCAAAACCAGGCCTGAAATTAAATTTTTGAAAAAAACGAATGATGGATGTAGAAATTATATTTGAGGAGGAGTATGAGTATCCAATGGCAGCCAGATGATAAAACAGCTACCTTTTCCTGGTTTGCTGGTAAAAGTCAGTGAACCATGGTGAGCCTGAACCAGGTCCCGAGCGATTGTAAGACCCAATCCCATACCTTCCGGTAAGCGTTGGGAGGCTTTTCCGCGTTGATAAGGTTCAAAAATGCGTTCCGCTTCTTCTTCGTCGATACCAGGTCCATCATCCTGCAGAATAACCTGCCAGCCGTCATTTTCCGCCAAAACTTTCAATGAAATATGTCCACCAGGAGGGGTGTAGCGGATGGCATTGCTGAATAAATTCTCAAGCACCTGCGCTATTCTATCTGGATCGAAATTGGTTTCTGTGGGCGTGGATTCCTGGACTTCTGTTTTCCAGGAAAGGTGTTTGTCTTCTGCCAGACGCTTCCAGGGTGGAAGGAGCGATTCAATCCAGGATGAAATGTTCACTGTTTGAATTTCAAGATCGAGACTACCGAGCACCTGTTCATGCAAATGCGCCAGTTCATTCAGTAAACCTTGCAACCGCACCAATTCGTCATCCATTCCCTGCACCAGTTCCTGGCGCAATTGTGTGTCTTCACCTGCACCACTCAAGAGCGCCTGGGATGCGGATCGCAATGCACCTAATGGCCGTCCCAACTCGTGCACCAGATTCCCGAGCAAGCGTTTTCGGCTGCTTTCCATGGTCTGCAAGCGCTCTACCAGGGTATTAAAAGCGCGCTGAAGTACTTTGGTTTCTTCCAATCCGCCTTCTGGAAGTGGTTGAGGATTACCACCACTTGCCAACCGATAGGCTGCATCAGTTGTCTGCCGCATAGGGCGTTCCAGATCACGTGCCAGTAACCAGCTGAGCAGCAACCCGATCATCAATCCTCCTGCAAGAACAAAAACCATCACCTGGCGCAAGGTTTGTGACCGCTCGTAAATACTTGCCAGTGGGTTGACCAATCGCACAAATCCAATCAATCCGAGATCTCTGCTGGAATAGACTGGAACGATAATATCGGTGACCTTTCGTTCTTCCATGGTAATCTCAGCTTGAATGTCTTTAGCCGATAACAACTTTGTATCAGGTACATTGAAAACCTGACCGATCAAAAACGAATCTTCTGGATCGGAGGAGACAATCAATCGGCCTTCTGGGTCGAGTAACATGACCTTGGCGGTTAGTCGTGGGCTGACACGTGTCACGAATGCCTGAGCTCGTACCGGATCTTCCCATATTTCCATATATGCACTGGCGGTATCAGCTACCAGAATTGCCTGACGGGTTAATTCGTTGGTTAAATTTCCAAGAAATACCTGAGTTTCCAGGAGATAGGTAATTAATATCCCCATTACTGGAATGATGACCAATAAAGGTATGAGTGTATTCAAAATCAACCGGGAACGTAAGGTTTTCATATAGATAGCATCTCTGGCTGGTATTTGTATCCGACACCCCGCACTGTTAAAATGCGTTTTGGCTGATTGGGGTCATCTTCCAGCTTCTCACGCAGCCAACGGATGTGAACGTACACTACCTGGGGTTGACCAATAAATTCAGCGCCCCAAACGCGGTTCAGAATTTCATCAATGGAGAGCACTTGCCCGGCAGATCGCGCCAATGTGAAGAGCAAGTCAAATTCGCGAGGGGAAAGATCCAGTTCTCTTCCTTTATAAACTACAGTGTGGGCATCTGGATCTATGCACAGGTTGCCAGTTTCAACAATCTCTGAGGAGAGAGTTGTGCTTTCCTCTCTAATTTGTGATCTCCGTAAAACAGCTTTGACATGTGCCAGCAGTACATTGAAATCAAAGGGTTTGGTGACATAATCATCAGCACCCAACTCCAGACCAAGTACCTCATCCAGTTCTCTTCGTCTGGCTGTGAGCATAATCACCGGAATTTGCATCTGGTTGTGGAGCTGTTTCAATGCATCCAGACCATCCATACCGGGCAGGTTGATATCCAGCAACACCAGATCAGGTTTCTGTTGATCTGCAGATGCGAGTCCATCTTCAGCATTGGCTGCTGTACGAGTTTCATACCCGGCTTGTTGTAGGTTGAAAGCCAGGCTACGCCGCAAGAGGGCATCATCGTCAATGAGCAGGATCTGTTTTGCCATGATCGATACTATACAATAGAATTGTCAAAAAAGGTAGGGGTGAAGCTGATGAGCTCTTGAGCTATTAAGCTAAAAAGTTCAGGAGTTCCTGAGTTCCAAAGGAAAAAATGATCTTTGGTGATGGAGGATAAGTGGTTATGAAGGAATTCCATTTCCAAATGTCAAAACAATTATTTATATTTGGAAATCAAAAACATCAAATTTGATTTATTTTATTTAAGCCATTTTATTAGGATTATTTGGAATTTTCCTTTGGTTTTATGCAAAGAAAAATTATTGGAGAAGACGTGTTTTGCTAGAAAAAGTCAGGTAAATGTTTCTACAAATCTTTGTACACGACAATCAGACCCGGTAGACTCTGAATAACATGTTTAAGCGACTATCCAATTTCTACAAAACCACCCTCTATCCAGAGATGTATCATGGTACTGTGATGACGCCTCCGTTTTTTGAAGGGTGGTATTTCAAAGTAGTCGATTCAACTGGCTTGCAACGTTTTGCCTTTATCCCGGGTGTGTTCATGGGCAAAACAGCTAAGGATAGCCATGCCTTTGTGCAGGTATTGGAAGGAGCCAGCAGTCGGGTGGAGTACCACCGATATCCAATCGATCAGTTCTGGTCCTCAGCAGATCGTTTCGAATTGCGTATAGGCGAGAATCATTTTACGCTGGATCAGATTCTATTAAATATTCAGAATGGTAGCCAGACGGTTCTGGGAGAATTGAAATTTGATCATCCTATTGGGTGGCCTGTGCGGTTGACGTCACCCGGGGTGATGGGTTGGTTTGCCTGGGTACCACGGATGGAGTGTTATCATGGCGTACTGGGATTCGATCATGCGGTAATTGGTGCGATTACAGTTGACGGTCAAGCCCATGATTTTGCTGGTGGACGTGGGTATATCGAGAAAGATTGGGGCAAAGCTTTTCCGCAGGCATGGGTGTGGATCCAATCCAATCATTTTGAACAAGCACATACCTGCCTGACAGCTTCAGTAGCGATCATTCCCTGGTTGAGGAGCGCTTTTGCAGGATTTATAGTTGGATTCTGGCAGGATGGGAAATTGCACCGTTTTGCCACCTATACTAATAGCCGGATTTTGGGTTTAGGGGTGGATGATCAGCATGTTCGCTGGCTGATGCACAATCGGACACATCGCCTGGAAATCGTTGCTACGCAGGCGGAAGGGGGATTATTGCATGCTCCGACACCGGAAGGAATGGGTCGACGGATTGCGGAGACGCTCAATGCGACAATTCATGTCAGGCTGGTTCATTTGAAGTCCGGAATAGTCGAATTTGACGGGCAGGGCGATTATGCCGGGTTGGAAGCGGTGGGGGATTTGGAGAAGTTGATCAGGATGGCGGTCGGATAGCTGTT
>JACZIY010000649.1 GCA_014860845.1 Anaerolineaceae bacterium | reverse complement strand
TTCAGCTGGATCCAGTACAGAGCCCAGAGCTGTTCTTACAGGAACAACATTCAACCCATTTCCTTCTGCAATCCAGATCAATCGATCGCCAAAGAATCCATTACTTCCAACAATAATTTTGTCTCCCGTAGAAAGGCTGCTTCCGATACAGGCATCAATCCCGGCTGTTCCAGATCCCACATACAGGAACATATCCTCTTTTGTGTTAAAAACTTTTTTTAACAAACCCAGAGTTTCATTATAAAAATGAATAAAATTGTCTCCATAATGAGGAACGACAGGTTGAGACATCGCTTGTAACACTTCGGGAGAAACACTCACCGGTCCAGGAATCATCAACTTGATCTCAGAGTCAGACATTGATTCACTCCACCTTATTTCGTTGTTTTTTTTGTTGTCATATATCAGTTTAGCATACCAACTTAATAACGAAAACTTAGGAATGGCATATCTCAACATGATAAATGTAAAGCAATGAGTAAAAGGGACGATGAACAAAGAATTTACTCAATCTTTCCATCGTAAAAATATTCAATAAAAAAAAAGATTATAATAGAACAAATTTACTGTAAAGGATTTACATTCAATGATCACTCGCCATCAAGTCGCTTTCATGCAATTATCATCACTTGGATTGTTAACACCTCCTCCTGCATCAGAACCAACAAAATCAGATGTGCTTCAAACCATACGACGAATGGGAATTCTTCAAATTGATACGATCAGTGTAGTCAATCGTAGTCCATATTTGGTACTCTGGTCACGGCTGGGAAATTATGACCCAAAGTGGTTGGAAAAAACCCAAGAGGAAGGTGCATTATTCGAATATTGGGCACATGCCAATAGTTTTATACCAATGGAAGATTTCCCAATTTTTCGACGTAAGATGTTGGAACGCGCTACTCATTGGTGGCAGGTCTCTGAATGGGTGAATAATCATCAAGATATGATTGCATTTGTTATAGAAACGATTAAAGAAAACGGACCACAAAAATCTTCTGATTTTCCAAAACGATCTGGTGTTAATAACGGATGGTGGGATTGGAAGGATGAAAAAATCGCTTTAGATATGTTGTGGACCCGTGGAGATCTGATGATCCCATTTCGTAAGAATTTTCAACGCTATTATGATTTGAGAGAAAATGTAATCGCTCTTCATGATGATACGAACATACCAGATCTCATGACAGTTAACGAGGTTCTGGTTGAAAAAACGATTCTAATCCTGGGTGCTGCCAGACCAAAATGGATTTCTGATTATTATAGACTGAAAAAAATGGATGTCCAAAAATCAATCAAGGCTTTGATCGATAAACAAAAAATCTTTTTAGTCGATTCGGAGGATTTTCCTGAAGGAATACTAGTTCACAAGGAAAATCAACCTTTGTTGGATCAGGCAATAAAAGGAAAATTGAAAGCGAAAAATACGACAATTCTGTCCCCGTTTGACCCCTTGATTTGGGATCGCATTCGTACGAAAGAATTATTCGATTTTGATTTTACTCTTGAGTGTTATCTCCCTGCTCCTAAACGAAAATATGGCTATTTTTCTTTGCCGATTCTACATGATGGTCAATTGACCGGCAGAATGGATGCCAAAGCGCATCGTAAAGAAAAAATATTTGAAATTAAAAGTTTGTATTTTGAATCCTGGTTTTCACTTGATGACCATTTTCTAGGTGAATTTGTGAAGACGCTTACAAGCCTTGCTAATTGGCACAAAACTCCAAAAATCCTTCTTCCGGAGAACATGGAAGAAAAATACAAGAATATAAAAAGTTTTTTCAAGGTGTAGATTTTGATAAAAAAAATTAAAAGCCTGGTATTGGATTAACCGACACCAGGCTTTTTAATAAGGAGAATTATAAAGTTAGGTTTTGTTACTTTTGTTTTGAAAGAGTTTAAAGAATTTCTTCCTGGTATCATCAATAGAATTCTTTCGAAGACGCCATGTTCCAACAATTCCGTAAGGTAAGAACATGACAATCAAGACGAAGATAATGCCGAACACCAGTGGCCAACGAGCCCCAAACCAGGTGTAAAAAAACTGACCGATGATCTGCATGATGCCTGCGCCAATGATTGGACCTACCAAAGTTCCCATTCCACCAAGGATCGTCATGATCAATGCATTAATGGTTGTGACTGCTGAAGTCATGGTTGGGGTTGCACTCATATTCCAGATCGCATACAATGCTCCTGCCAGACCGGCAAAAATGGACGCAGAAAGAAAGGCAATCGTGCGGTAAACCACGGGATTATAGCCTATCATTCGCATGCGATCTTCGTTTTCACGGTTGGCAACAATAACACGTCCGGTGGGAGAATTCACCATGCGTTTCATCACTAAATAGCACAACAGAAGGAAGCCTAGGGAAATGAAATAAACGGTCAGGCGGTTTTGAGTAGGGTTCAACCAAACCGGCAACGGTACACCGTGCAATCCTTCATCTGCTCCTGTCCATTTGTGAAAATCTGTTGCTTTGCTAAGGATGTGAATGGCTGATCCAAGCGCCAGAGTCAACATAGCAAAATAAGCACCCTTCAAACGTATGGAGGTAGCGCTGAAAAGGAGGCCAATCAGAACTGACACCAATATCACCACAAGGAAAACGATCACTAATACGGTTGCTTCGGTAATATTTATATTCCCAATGGTTATACGGTAATTACTCAATATATTGGGTGCCCAATGCTTCAATAATAGAGCAACAGCATAAGCGCCACCTCCAAAAGAAGCAGCATGACCAAAGGAAAGGATGCCTCCATATCCAATTAATAGATCATAACTCATAGCGAATACAGCCATAATAAAGAAAGTGATCAACTGTCCTTGCCAAAATTTGGTGATACCTTCATTCAAGCCTGTTCCTGTGATAATGTTTAAAACAAATGGAAAGGCAACCATTAGCCCAATAAAAATCAGGAAAACAGTTTCATTTTTGAACAAACCTGGTAGTCCAAACCTTTTGCGGATTGTTTTTTCTGCCATTTTCCTCACTCCTTCTTCCCAAACAAACCTTGTGGCCGGACGAGCAGGACAATAATCATGATTATTACTGTTGAGGCTTCTGCCAACGCAGGTGAAAGTGATAATTTTAGAGCGAAGTAATCACCAAATGCACGCGCCATACCCAGAATCAGGGCACCTACAAACGCTCCTACATAACTGCCCATACCTCCGATGACAACAGTGATAAATCCCTGCATCAGATATTGATCTCCCATTTGTGGTTGGATGGGAAGAAAAGGACCAGCTCCAATACCACCGAGTGCTGCCATCGCAACGCCCATGGCAAAAACAATGGTGAAAACCTTTTTGACATTAATGCCGAGGGCTTCAACCATTTGTGGATCCTGAACGCCTGCGCGTATGATCATGCCAAGTCGGGTCTTTGTCATCAACAGTACAAGGAAAATGAACATAACGATTCCAAGAAAGATCACAAAAAGGCGATAGGTTGGAAAAGTGACACCAGAGATATCAATGGTTGAATATCCGTTGCGTAGCCAATCTAAAAGATTGGCAGCCTTGCCAGGTTGGGCAAATAAAGGTGGGCGTGACATCTGGTACGCGAGGGGGTCCCAAAGCAATTGCACCAATTCACGAATGACATAACTGAGACCCAGTGTCAATAGTACGATAAAGAATGCACGTACGTAAAGCGGACGAATGAGTGTCATCTCAGTGACCGCGCCAAATAGAAAACCAGATGCGACTGCTAATAGGATAGCAATGAGGAAACGCCAGTTACCGTTCATCAGGAGTAAAGCTTCAGGTGCAGATTCACGAATTAAAGTGGCTACAACCGTAAGGATCAATAACACCAGCGGGGTTACGAGCTTTGGAAGCACCTTTTCCTTTGGCGCAAATTCTGTTTTATCCCCAGGTTTTGAGACTGCAAATGCTACCAATAGACCACTGATCAACATCAGAAACGGTCGATACCAGTAAGCCGATAGTGGTTCCTGAGAACTGATCTCAGATAAAGGGTTACCAGCTGTGGAGGTTGTCATTGCAACCATGGCGGTTTTTGCCAATCCAAGGATGTCCAAACCAAAAAATCCGATAATGGCTGCGATAAGCGCCAGAGTATAGGCAATCTTAGGCAGTGCATTTTGCCACTTTTCCGAGATCTGCCAGCGAATTAAATAAGGTTTCATGAATGCAGTTAGCATGACTCCACAGGCAAAAGCCAGAATAGTGGGTAACAAACCAAAAATGAAGGTCGGATTCGTATAAAGTTGCCAACCCATATAAGCACCAAGCATGAACATGGAGCCATGTGCAAAATTAAGTACATCCATTAAGCCGAAAATAAGTGTGAGACCAGCTGCAACTAAAAAGAAAAGCGAACCAAGAGTCAGCCCGGAAAGTGTTGTGCGAATGAAGGGTTCCTTGCCTGCATACAGGTAAAGGCCAAAAATGACACCAATAACCACAATAACGGATATTGCTAGTGTTAATATTTTTTTAGTCTGGGGATTCATGGTCCATCTCCAATTCTTTACGGGTTTTGATGCTTGCTCCCAGGTAATGATGAACTAATTCAGAGTCATTGACCAGATCTGCCATCAAACCTGACCGAACGCTTTTGCCATCGTCGATAATTGTGTAATTCAATGCCAGTTGACTTGCCATAATGAAGTTTTGCTCCACCAGGAGGATGGTGGTTTTTTCGCTGAGCACTCGTATGGCTTCCATCATTTGTTGGATTAAAATAGGCGCAAGTCCTTCACTGGGTTCATCTATCAAAAGGAGTTTGTTGTCTGGTACCAGTGCGCGAGCTACTGCCAGCATTTGCTGTTGACCACCTGAAAGATGATTACCTGGAAGTTTGTAGAGGCGCTTCAGGTCTGGAAAAAGGTTAAAAATAAAGTC
>JACZIY010000648.1 GCA_014860845.1 Anaerolineaceae bacterium | reverse complement strand
GGATCAGAAATGGTACACTGCTCCAGGCAACAATATTTAATGCAGAGCGATTACTGCTGCGGCTGCCATTCAAGGTCAGGGAGAGATGCAAGATGCTACCAAGTAAAATCCACCCCACCCAGATCCCTAAAAATTTCCCAGCAAGCGGAAATACAACCGTCACAACCGGACTGGCACCCATATTAACAGCATCCTGATACTGTTGCTGTTGTTCTGGACTGTAATATTCAAACATTTCAGGCTGTGAAGTGGCTTGTGAAGATTGGCCAACCATGGGAGATGAAACCAGCACCAGGATCAGTGCCGTTACCATCAAAGCTAACAGGGGAGCAATCCAGACAGCATACTCTTTTTCAGCAATTTCAGCTAAGGTTTTACGTGGTTTGAACAGGATCGGAAGAAACCATTGTGTAACAAATTTCCGGGGTTTCTGCTCCACCTCAAAATCAATATCGATATCAGTCATGAGACCTCCCAACGGGAAAGATGGTAATAGCACCTGAGAAAGGCTATCTTAGTTATGACGAACAAAGCTTGAAAAAAGTTTCAATCATTCTTATTGTATAGCGATCGACAGAGGGGATATGAGAAATTATAAATCAAAATTCTGACGATAAATTCCCATTTGAAGATTAGCTATCATATAATTAAGCACCGATGAGGAGGAATCTATGCAATTGAGAACTGGATTGGAATTAAATAACGAAGGACGGGTTTTAGCCTGGGCATTGGATCACCCGGGATGTTTTGCCTATGGAGAAGATGATCAGGAAGCTTTGTTGCTATTACCTCAAGCTTTCATCGCTTATCAGCACTGGGTCAATTTCAAAGCTGGTGAAAAATCCTGGCTGAAGGAAATCCTGGATATAGATGTGCGTTTGCTCGAGAGTTTTAAAATCTATTCGATTAATAAGAATTACGAGGTGACTAATGAAGATGGTTATTCAGTCAACGCCTGGTTTCAAAATGATTGGTTACCTCTGAAAGAAGAAGAAGTCGAACAAGGACTATTGCTCATGGATTGGTCCAGGAAGGATTTATTTGATCTTTTAGCAGGTATTCCGGATGAATTGCGTGAGAAGAAATTTGCCGGAGAGCGCTGGGATATTTTGGGCATCATCAGGCACATTGGCGGGGCTGAATGGTGGTACTTAGATCGTTTGGGTTTGACTGATCTGACACGAAATGAGGTGCCAAAAGATCCATTTGAGCGGCTGGAAGTGATTCGGAACCAGGTAAAATCAGTTTTTCCCAGTTTGATTGGAAAAGATTTGGTAATGGGGAAAGAAGGCGAGTTCTGGAGCCCAAGAAAATTATTACGCAGGGTCTTATGGCATGAGAAAGATCACATTCACCATATTTATAAATTGATCTCATAATCAACGAAGAATTAACGGTTTGCGAGTGTTTTTGGCGGGTTTTTCCCCGCCAAAAACACTCGATCCGCTTGTTCTCAATTAGCATATCCATGAATAAAAAAACTCCTGAGCATTAGATCTCAGGAGTTTTTCGAAAGGGGGAAACAAACAGATCGAAGGCTTCAATCAATCGATTGAAGCGAATTTTTAAGCAAACAGGTAAACCACATCCACAGGATCAATAAACCTGACTGAATTATCTTTCTGAATTGAGATTAACCACGCTCAACGCAGCGAACATTACAGCGACGATTCCAACGACTACATATACAATTCCAGCCATGATAAACCTCTACTTTCTTTCTAAAACCAATCCGAACATCCAGAACCTGGATTCTGTTAACAATAACACCTCAACATTTGTTAAGGTACGGCTACTGGAAGAGATATTTCTTGTCATCTGGCGGAACTTTTACCTGGCCGTTGTGGCAGGTATTATTCATTCCAGACCTGATCTGATGGATGATGACTTCCAGTCTGATTATTTTCATGTTCAATAATCCCTAACAAATTATTAGACGGGATTTCCATTCAAAAAGTTCCCGTATTATATGTACGATTTATACGCAGAGAAGTAGCAATTTACCTGGTATTTCCTTCAGGTTTCCTTGACGGGACGACATCCATTTATCCGATCAATCACAATCCCCTTTTTCTATCAAACGTACTGCCCGGTCATAAAACCAATACTGCCAGGCCCAGTTTATCAGGACCACCAATCGATTACGGAAGCCAACCAGTTGCATCAAATGGACAAACAACCATACCAACCAGGCCAACCAACCTCGCAAGCGTAAACCGAACAACTCAGCCACTGCCTGATTGCGTCCAATGGTTGCCAT
>JACZIY010000647.1 GCA_014860845.1 Anaerolineaceae bacterium | reverse complement strand
GGATCAGAAATGGTACACTGCTCCAGGCAGTGTACCATTTCTGATCCGCGATATTGTTCAGATCGTAGCAATTCTGGCTACCAAACAGCTGATCTTGCAACCTGGCCTTTCTGGTTTTATTGCCGAAGGAGCGACCGGATTTAATTCATTTTTATCTGCATTTCTGGCATTTTTTGATCTTTATCTGATCTGGCAAATCGTTTTAATCGGGATGGGTGCCATGAAGATCTCCGGCTTGAAAGCAGGCAAGGCCTGGCTGGCAACCCTGATTGCCGTGGTGATTTTTTTGGTTCTTAAGGCTTTGCCAGGTTTTGTAATGGCTCAATTCAGCGGTCTCTCACCCACCAGGATGTTCTTCTAATCCATGAACGAACAACCAGTTATTCAAATTCGTAATTTACGCAAAACCTTCACCATGGGAAAGCAGAAGGTACATGCGCTGGCAGGTATGGATCTGGATATTTTACCGGGTTCTCTGACGGTCGTCATGGGACCTTCTGGCTCAGGGAAGAGTACATTGCTGTATCTCCTGGGAGGACTTGATCGTCCAACCAGCGGAACCATTCAGGTAAATGGACGTTACCTGGACCAGATGGACGAAAATGATCTGGGTTTATTTCGCCGCAAGAGTGTTGGCTTTATTTTTCAATCCTTTAATTTGATTCCCAGTATGACTGCTATGCAAAACGTAATATTCCCAATGCGTTTTACCGGGGTATCCAATAAAGATCGCCAAAAACAAGCCGCTCGCATGTTAAGCCAGGTTGGTTTGGCCAAAAGAGCTTTGCACCGGCCGACTGAATTATCCGGTGGTCAACAGCAGCGTGTGGCAATTGCACGCGCTTTGGTCAATAATCCACCCATCATCCTAGCGGATGAACCGACCGGCAATCTGGATACCACCAGTGGTTTTGGTATTATGAAACTATTATCCAAACTGAATTTGGAAGGTCGCACAGTCATCGTGGTAACGCATGATATCCGCATGTGTCAATTTGCCAGCAATATTATCTATTTATTGGATGGATTAACCGTCAGTGAAGCAGAATATGAAGCTGCTTCCCATTTTGAAATCCCGGAGGAAGAACCGGAGGAAGTATAAGCCATGAAAAAATTAATTAAATTTGTCTCCCTCATCAGTTTGATTGTCTTATTTTTGTTAACTGTTTCCAGCCCTTTATTGGGAAAAGCCCAGGACGAAACGCCACTGGCAGATACCGCAACCGTCGCCCCAATCGACACAGCCGTTGATACGCCAGAACCTGCCACCCAATTTGTTCGTCCTCTGGTTGTGATTACCTCTTATGACTATGGCGTTGATCGTGTCACACCGGGTGAGGATTTCACATTAAAAATCCGCCTCAAAAATAATGGTGAAAGTGATGTCTACAACATGGTAGTGACATTTGAAAGTACCGACTTTCTGCCATTAGCATCCGGTGGTGTGCGCGCTGTTCCTCATCTGGATACGGGAGCATCAGTAGAGATCGAACAACCGATGCGCGCCAACGCCAGTTTATGGGGCTACAACTCTGGAGCCATTACAGCGAATGTCGCCTATACGGATGAAAGAGGAGCCAGTTATACGGAAAGATTTACCTTAACCATTGATCTGCGGATACCGATTTATTCAACCGCGCAACCCACAGCGACCCCCACATTACAGTCACGTGCCCAACTTGTGGTAGGAGGGTATGAGGTGGACGTTACTCCATTGCAGCCCGGGACAATTTTTAATATCTCAGTGGATATTCGTAATTTAGGGGCTGTGGATGCACATGATGTGACCATGGTATTGGGCGGTGGTGTCACGGTGCCCAGCAATCAGGATGGTACCGGAGGGCAACAAGCTGGTGGGGTAACCGGGAGTGGAGCTGATCTTTCGGTATTTGCTCCCATCGGAACATCAAACCTGATCTTTATTGATGAAGTCGGCGTAGGTCAACTGGTCAAAGCTTCTGCGCAGTTGATCGTCAATGTTTCGGCGAATCCTGGCGCATATCCATTCAAGATTTCCTTTACCTATCTGAATGAAAAAGGGGAACGGGTAGTGGATGATCAGGTGATCACATTACTCGTTTATTCATTGCCAAAAGTTGAGATTGGTTTTTATCGCAACCCGGGGAATTTTATCGCAGGGCAAATGAACCCATTGCCTATTCAAATCACGAACCTGGGAAAAACAACTGCGGTCCTGGGTACACTGATCGTGACATCTGAAAATGCTGATTTGACTGAGAACAGTATCTTAATCGGCGCCCTGGAACCAGGTGGTTATTTCACCTTGGATGCCATGGCAATGCCATACCAGGAAGGTGAAATAGAACTTCTAGTATCGGTTTCCTATACCGATGATTTCAACCAAGCGCGCAAAGTGGAACAACAATTAAGTGTGTTGGTTGACCCGATGCCCGTATTTGAACCGATGCCGGGAGACATGGGTGAACCCATGCCACCGATTGAACAACCAGAAACGTTCTTACAGAAAGCCTGGCGTTTTATCAAGGGCTTATTAGGTTTGGGTAGTGGAAAAACTCAACCAAGCCAAAACATGCCTATACCGGGTGAATATCAGGAAGAGGTTCCTGAATTTGAAGGGCCTGTAAAACCCATCCCTGCACCCAAAGGATGATCAGGAGTAAGATGCGATTCTGGGATCTAGTTAGTTTAATTTCTGAAAATTTACGCCGCCGAAAAGGACGCGTATTTCTCACTGCTGTAGGTGTGGTGATTGGTACAGCGGCTGTAGTATTGCTTGTATCACTGGCCACCGGGCTACAGAAAAGTGCTACCAGTAATCTGTGGGGGATCACTGATTTGAGCCGCATAGATGTGTACCCAAATTATGGTGAAGGGATGATGGTGGAAGTCCCAATGGGTGGAGGCGGTGGAGGAACAACCAGCAATGTAAAATTATTAACACCAACGGTTCTGGATGAAATTGTTTCTATCCCAGGGGTGAAATCTGTGATACCCAGAGATTATATGTATGGTCAGGGGGTAGTACAGTTTGGTAAGTTTGAAACCTGGGCTGGATTTATGGGTGTAAAAACAGAAAATTTGGAAAATTTAGGGTACGAGTTGGACCGTGGGACGATGGAACTACGTAAAGGTACCATTGTGGCAGGAAGCTGGATGGTAAAAAACTTTTATGTTCCCAGCCTACGTCCTGGTCAGGAACCGCCTGAATTGCCAGACATTCTGGATCAACGGGTGAAATTGAAATTAACCAAGTGGACCAGTGATGGGAAGGAAGTTAGCCGAACGGTAGAATTGAAGGTCGTTGGTGTTTTGAAAGAAATGCGTAATGAAGCCGATGGCACCTTCTTTGTTTCAATGGAGGAATTAGAAGCCTGGAATACCTGGTTCAATAATGGACAACGCATCAACCGCAATAAGAATGGTTACAACGATGTCGTTGTTCGCGCAGAAAGTCCGGAAGTGGTCATGGACGTTACCCAACAGATCAACGACATGGGTTATATGGCTTATTCACCGCAGAGCACAGTAGAAGGAATAAACAGCTTTTTTGTGATCTTGCAGTTAGTATTCGGTGGGATTGGAGCGATTGCCTTGTTGGTAGCAGCTATTGGGATTGCCAATACTATGACTATGGCGATTCTGGAACGTACCCGTGAAATTGGCTTGATGAAAGCGGTTGGAGCTACCAATCGCGATGTTCTGACCATTTTTCTGGGGGAAGCAGCTGGAATTGGCTTTTTAGGTGGTCTGGGAGGTGCTCTGTTAGGGTGGATTGGAGGATATGCGTTGAATGTGGTTTCGATGCAGTTCCTTGCCAGCCAGGCGCAGCAACAGGGATATATGTCAACTGGATTATCTGCGGATACGCCTTTGTGGCTGTTATTGTTTGCCATCCTGTTTGCCACATTGGTGGGGTTTTTGTCGGGATTATATCCAGCATTACGAGCAGCTACGTTAGAACCTGTTACTGCTCTAAAGTACGAATAAATTAGGATTTATAAATGTTTTTGGCGGATGTACATTCGCCAAAAACTCTTCGCTTTGTAATTAGAAAATCATCGAAATAAAAGTTTCTATAAAAATAAAAAATGGGTAATTATCGGAAGAAAAAACTCTGTCTTTTGGAAGTATGATTTCCAGAGTCAAAATTGACTCGATTTGCTGAAAAAGCGAGGGTTTTGAGTCAAAATTCGTGAAAAATGACTCAAAAATTGACTCATAGAGTCAATCAATCGAGGGATGAATCCTGCTGGTTTGGATAAAAAAGGGGGGCAAAATAGTTTTTTCTAGAAATAATTCTTTCGAAGTTTTTTTAACATTTCTAATGTTATTTTAATGTTTGAGAATTATATCGAAAAAAATTCATATTTAAACCGTTTGTCGATTGACTTGTCAGCCAATGGCAGGGATAATTTTTGATAGAGGAAAATCATTGAACTGGTATGCGTTTCTGGTAGGTGCAGGTGCGTCCTTGGCAATCTGGCGGATTGTGCAAGGGCAAAAAAAACAGGTAGATTTCCAATGGTCACTGGCAGGGTTGTGGGTATTGGGAGGGTCGTGGTTGGGTGCAAAGCTGGCGTACTTTATCTGGCATCCGGCTGCCATCGTTGATTTCGGTTGGCAGGTTATCGGCTTGCGGGAAGGTGGCATGGTCTGGTCTGGGGCTGTTTTCGGTGCCTGGATCACCATTTTCATTCTGGCCTTGGCAAAGAGGACGAAGTGGCTGGTGGTAGCTGATCGATTGCTGGTGATGCTACCTCCTCTGGCGATCATGGCATGGCTGGCAGGCTGGATCTCAGGTAGTGGCTATGGTCCAGTGATGCAGGCTGCCTGGTGGGTTCCAAGGACATTAGATGATAATTTTCAATTGTCACCACGCTTTCCCTTGCAATGGATGGCGGCCACTTCATTGTTCCTGGTTTTTCTACTTTTGGAACCACGTTTTCCTAAAGATAAGACAGGTGGGCAGGCGGCACTGAACTGGTTGATATTTACAATCCACACACTCATCTTTTCATTTTTACGCGCAGATCACCGCCCAGAATCATTGGGGCTTTACTGGGATATCTGGTTTGGCTTCATTTGTTTGCTATGGGCGATAGTGCTCATCTGGTTGATTTATAAACGAAAACCTGTCACCGAAATCATTCCTGATTAAAAACTTCACCTGCATTCTATTCTGGGATAGAATCAGCTAGCAATAAATTTTTGGAGAGACAGGTGCGTATGAAATGTAAACTTGCATTAGCCCAAATCAACACCGTTCTTGGTAATGTACAGGCAAATTTAGGTAAACATCTGGAAATAATCGATCAGGCGTTAGCACAGGGAACTGACCTTCTGGTTTTTCCAGAGCTTTCCATGACTGGTTATTTATTGCAGGATATGGTGCCACAGGTTGCCATGCGTCCCAACACGCAGGACCCGGTCTTTTCGAAGTTATTACAGGCCAGCCAGAAAATTGATCTGGTGGTGGGTTTTGTGCAGGAAGATGAACGCAACCGTTTTTACATCGCTTCTGGGTATCTTTCGGGTGGAGAAGTGGTGCATGTGCATCAAAAAATCTATCTACCCACCTATGGCCTTTTCGATGAAGGGCGTTTCTTTGCCTGGGGGGATAGCGTGCGCGCATTTGATACTCGTTTTGGTCGTTTTGGTATGTTGGTATGCGAGGATTTCTGGCATGCTTCGGTGCCTTACCTGCTCTGGCAGGATGGCGCGGATGTTTTGATCTTCAGCTCCGCTTCCCCGGGACGTGGGCTTTCCAATGAACCACAGGTCGATTCAGCACGCTGGGTGGATCATATCAATCGCGCTTACGCCAGCATGTTCACAACATTTGTTGCTCATACCAATCGGGTGGGACACGAAGACGGTTTGCATTTCTGGGGTGGCGCTATGGTATATGACCCCAATGGCGATGTGCTGGCACGCGCACCCCAAAATGAAGAGACATTATTATTCTGTGAGATTGACCTGAACCAACTACACCGCACCCGCACCCGCCTGCCGCTTTTACGCGATGAACGCACAGCACTGGTGCAACGGGAATTATCACGAATTCTGTCACAGGATAGACGTCCCTCCGGACGATGAAAGAGGATAGTATGATTGACCTTTCGATTAATACCAAATTAGCCACTCAAATCCTGAGTAATTTCATTCACAGTGAGCTTACCCGCGTTGGCTTTTCACGAGCCGTGTTGGGGCTTTCCGGTGGATTGGATTCGACGCTCTCGTGTTTTCTGGCTGCCAGGGCAATGGGTCCGGAAAATGTGTTGGCAATTCGCATGCCTTATCGCAGCTCTTCGCAAGATTCATTGGATGATGCCCAGCGTGTGATTGACGCCACCGGTGTGAACAGCCTGACTATCCCGATCACTGAGATGGTCGATCCGTTGATTGAGCGCTTTCCGGATATGGATAATATGCGCAAGGGGAATATCATGGCGCGTGCGCGTATGGTGGTGCTGTTTGACCAATCAGCTGCTTTCAACGGGCTGGTGGTGGGCACTGGCAATAAAACTGAAATCCTGTTGGGTTACACCACCATCTATGGCGACTCTGCCTGCGCGATTAATCCACTGGGCGATTTGTACAAAACCCAGGTTCGTCAGCTCTCTCGTGATCTGGGAGTGCCACAAGCAGTGATCAGCAAGCCGCCCTCCGCTGATTTATGGAGTGGACAGACGGATGAAGGCGAATTGGGCTTCACCTATGAAGAGGTCGATCGTCTGCTCTTTCTGTTGGTGGATGAACGCTATTCCCCGCAAGAATGTGTGGAAGCAGGTTTCTCGCAAGCATTTGTAGATGAGGTCGTCAGAAGGGTGCAACGTAACCACTTTAAGCGTGTCATGCCACCGATCTGTAAACTCAATAACCGTACCATTGGGTATGATTTTCTATATCCCAGGGATTGGGGAACGTAAGTATGGGCTAGGTCATAGGGCTTAGGTGCTAGGTATTAGGGGACAACTAGCTACCAGCTACCAGCTACTAGCTATTTCACTCCTCATCCACCAACAGAAAATCAAACATACTGGATTCAAAGCGTAACAGAATGCTGGGTTGCTCGACGGAATACCAGGCACTCTGACCGTTGCTGAGCGTTACCTTCCAGGCCTGGAATTCTCCTACTGGAACACTGATACTTTCTGGTCCCGTGATGGTTAATTTTTCTTGCTTTGAAAGGGGTCCATTATCCTCTGTCTCCTGGCGCCAGGTTAGTGGATTGAGATATTCAACCTTGTATGTTCTACCAGGTACAAAATCAAACCCCATCAAGCGCCAGGCCCACTCCTCATCCACCAGCGTTACGGGTGAGAATGTTAAGGAATCCTGTGCCAGGTTTTCAGCTTGAATGGATAATTGTAGATTTTCATCCAGCTCAGTCACCTGCCAGCTATTCTCGTAATTGTCAAAAAGGTTTTTCTGGTATAGGCTGACCAGATGGAGATCCTCTGTGTGCCATTGTATATTTAAGCTGGAAGAGCCAGCCATCGACGAAAAATAACTGTTGCCGGATTGAATTTCAAAGCCTTCATGTTCCCGCTGGCAGCTCAAATTTGAATCCGTTTCACCTTGATGCCATTGACAGATCGACTCCCCAATCTTTTCACCACCTTTGTGCTGTACCTCATATACCCATTGGGCTGAAACCGGTAATTGGTGCCCATCCAGTGGCAATACTACTGGTTGTTTTGCCTGTGCGATTTCCTGACCGGCAACCACAATGAATAATAGCCCTGCCAGAAGGATTGGCCAGAGAACCTTCCATTTGGAGAGTTTTGCTGGTTCACTTTCTCTTTCAATAAGCGATTGAGGATGGGGTATAAGTCGTTGTAATAACACCAACCCAACCACCAGCATCATGATACCAAAGGCACCACCTGGCAGAGAAGGAAATGGTAGTTCAAGGCCTGGAAACAATCCAGCACGTATCATGACAATAGCCGCCAGAAAATTATTGGCAGCGTGCAGCACCATGGTGACAGTCAGGGATTGGGTGCGCCAATAAGTGTATCCCAATAAAAACGATATCAATAACAGGGATGGCAATCCCAGCAGACGGAAATGGTAAAAAGCAAATAACAAACTGGGGATCAGCACCGACACTAAACGTGTTGTCTGTTTCTGATAAGCGGGTTGGATGGTGCCCCGGAAAAGGATCTCCTCACAAATAGGTGCGGCAATTACCAGACCGACAAAGATCAACGCGGCTTGAAATGAAGTAGTGGGCAGTATGCCTTCAGGTGTGGGAGGTATGTAACCTGAGATCTGCACCATAAGGATTTCAACCAGGCTTGTTACCAGCCATGCGCCCCCACCTAACAAAGTTGCTACCAGCAATAATGAAGCCCTGGTCTTTTTCAACCCGCCACTTTCGCGGAGATCAATCTGGTTGTGATGCAGCATCCACAGGGTGGGCAGAAGAATTAGCAGAATCTCTGTGAGTAAAAGACCCCATGAGAAGGAGAATGATTGCAGGAACGCGCCAGCACTGACCACCAACAACATGGTTGCCAGGTAAAGTCGATTCGCCTGAATGATACTTAAGGTTTTTTTCAAGAGTAGGGATTCCCTCAAGGTTGGATAGATTGATTGTAACATGCCTGCTATTTTTTAGCAGGTTGAGCGCTCATCTTTAGATGATTTGACCAATCCGTATGGAAGTTATTTCATGATGACTGGTAAACGGGTGAAAAATGTTTCCAGGGCAGTGGTGGTGAATGTAAAGGAAGTAGCTTGAGTTGAATTTGACGATGAAATGGTTACTTGTGCCTGATCAAATTGGGCGGGAGAAGCGTCATATGGAATATGGACAGTGATCCAAAAAGTTTCAGCTGTTTTAGATTCAATGACACCAATTTCACTTGTTTCAGTTAACCATTCTGTAGGATCTACAGTAGCAATAAATTCATCAGTAAACCCATAATTTGTGATTGTTACCGGGTATTGAACGACATTAGTGATCAATCCTTCATCCTGGCGTATTGGCGCTTTCGCAATAAAATAATATTCTGAATCAGGGTAAAGCCATAGCTTTTGGCTGGGATCACCGAGTAAATTGTAAGTCTCCCAATAGTACTTTGCTTGATATGATCCTGTTCCAGGATAATTTGCTTCAACTACTGTTAATCCTTGAAATAACGCTTCTCTCAAAGGAGTTGTTGTTAAAGGATCTTCAAAGAGTGAGTCATAGAATGCTCTTTCCAGAACATCATCTTGTCCCCATTGAGTCAATCCAGCTGATCCTAGAAATGCAATAGCACCTTTGTTTTCTTGTAACATCCATGTTTCACTAAAAACACTAGAAAATCTAACATCATTATTACCAAAATCATTTGTACTGCAAGCGAAACTTGCAACAACTGAGGATATATTATTTGGTGCAATAATGGGAATATCATCTCTAGATATTACTATCAATCCATCGTACCAACCATTCATAGTGCCATGTCCTGAAAAAGTGATTATTCCTCGACCGTTATTTATACTATTTTTTATAATAGGCAATGAAATTAATTCAGAATAAGTTTTGCAATAGAGCCTATCTCCTCCAAGAAAAGAATCAGTTTCAGGAAAGTAAGTTGGGTAATTTAAAGGTTGAGTGTAATTTTGAATCACAGTATTGTGAGAATACTCTGCTGTTGTGAAATAAGTACTGTCACAAGTAGCAATAAATGCTGAATCAATTTGCCAATCCAAGAAACCATTTGATGTGTAAGAAGTTAGTTTATTAACTAGATTAGAAACATTCTGTGCTGTTCTTGCAGGCAGCCTACCAACATGTATATCGGGAATATAATCCAAAGGTTCTAAAGTTGAATAATATAAATCAGTTTTTTGACCGAGGACTTCTCCATTTGGAGCAGGAATCAGATTGGTATCACCAACTAATAAAAGATATACTGGTGGGGGATCCAAGGATCTAATATAATTTTGTATTGCTAGAATGTTATTTTCTTCACTGCCAGCTAACCCATCAAATCCAGGAATTTCCCTCACTAAGGTTACATCAACAGAATATCCTTGAGTTTGTTTCATCGAAACAAACGGTTTCAGTTGTTCCACAAACTCTTCTGGGGTGATGATCAGATATCCCTCACCGGATTTGGTTGTATCCATGGTTGCCTGTGGGGGTGGGTTGATCACGATCTGGCTGACCAGGCGGTCGAAGGAGGGGCTGTCGCTGACCACAGCTGCATCGAGCACAGCCGCTGAGCTCTCTGGCCAGGTCAGGCGCAACTCGATTTTTTCCAGCAGCTCGATTTCCCCATTGGCGGGGCGATAACGCACCGGGTTGACCCAGAGTGGCAGGATGGTGTAATCGCGCATCTGGAAGGTGTCATTGACTTCATACCAGTGTTGTGGTTGCAGGCTTAGGCTGGCATAGCGGGCAGGGTCGGGGGGCGTCCAGGGTGGCGGTGGTTCGGATTTGGAAGCCTGACGTTGGGCGGGGATGATTTTCGATGGGAGTCCCTGCCGGGGAAGGCTGATGGTATGGCTGCTGGCTTTTTGCTGGATGACCTCCACCTGCGCGCCCTGCGGGATCAGGATATTGAAAGTCACACCGGGTAACGCTGGCTGACCAGGTTCACGGTAGGAGCTGTATTCCTCGTGCCAGAGACGCGTGTAGGATTGCCCGTCCCCGGTTTGGGCCTGTGCCCAGACACCGGAGAAGGTGAGGGTGACATCCAGAGTGTGGGTGTCGATATTTTTTATTTCAGTCTTTGGTGGGGATGAGGGTTTGGAAGCGGGATCAGCCGGCAACCAAAAAGGCTCCATCCCTGGTGTATTTTGAGCAATGGCAGGGATTACAGGTAGCAAAAAGCTGATCAGCAAGCTGAAAAAAATAAGAATTCGTAAAAGTTGTTTCATTAAATATAAAACCAAGACCAAAAAGGGAGTTTGAATTCATTGTAGCATCAATTTTTGTTGAAAAAATACTACTTCGGAGGTATTTATCAAAGTTGAAATTTCCCCTTCGTTTAATAAAATAATATGAAGATGAAGAGCAAGAAAATTGGGAAGTACATCCAGTTGAAACAACCATGGTTATTGTATACAAGGTGCAATGCACTTTTGGTTGATTGTTAAAGGGGAGTTTGCACCGAAATTATGGAAATTTGTAATTCTCTAAGTGCAACCTATATGTCATCTCCGACAATGCACCGGTTTTTTTTCTATCAGCCATGCGCGATGAGCTATCAGCCATTTACAAATCCATCATCCTTCTTTATACTAAAGTGGCTACTCAAAAATCCATCGCTCAGTGCGATTTAAATAGGACAACCTTTGACAATACCACATACAACAACTTCCCGGACCGATCATGGTCACATCAAAACACGCGTCGTATTCTTTGATATGGATCGCACGATATTGGATATTTCTCCATTTCACCGTAAGAATTTTCTGATGGTGCTGAATAAACTATTCGGTATCACTGAATTAACACAGGTGGTCACTTCCGGATACCCCATGTTTGAAGTGGTGCGCCGTTTTGCCGTGGCGGGCGGGATCAGTGAAGGCAGTGTGAATGCCAGGCATATTGAAATTGAGCGCATGCTAGTGGAAAATATCCAGACCATTCTACCGCAGGATCTGCATGATTTTGTGTTGCCTGGTGTGGTGCCTTTGCTGGAGACTTTGCACAAAAACAAGATTCCGGTGGGATTAACCACGGGATCATTACGCGGGGTTGCCAGTCAGGTCTTATCACGGGCTGGTTTGCTCGGCTACTTTCCGCTGACATCCTTTGGGGATGATTGTGATCAGCGGGAACAGATTATTGAGCGGGGATTGGTAAAAGCGACCTGGGTGTATGGACTGGCACGCGAAGCAATTGAATTGGTCACCGTTGGGGATGCTCCTATGGACATCCAGGCTGGGAAAGCTTTCGATGCCAGAACAATCTCTGTAACTACCGGTCTTTACACCGAGCAGGATTTGAAAGCACACAATCCGGACTTCATCTTCCCCAATCTTGCTGACACCGAGTCCATTCTCAGCGCGATCACCGGTGATTAAGTCATCATATTATGCGATGAATTTCACAATCCAATTGACATAGTTCGCTGGAGTGTTTATACTTAAACCAACAGTTGAATATAGCCTTCGGGGCAGGGTGAGGAACTAAGTTCCAATTCCCGATCGGTGGTAAAACCCACGCGCATCCAAGATGCATGACCCGGTGAAACTCCGGGGTCGACGGTATAGTCCGGATAAAAGAAGGTGAGCAAACTGATCATTTTGTTTGCTGTGATGCCCCGAAAACACTTGTTTTCGGGTTTTCTTTCTCCCCCGTTGGCTGTTAATTTGCCTGCGGAATTTTTTTTGGAGAATGATGGAAATCAGCTTGAAACGCTCACAGAAACATAACCCCATCAGGAAAGCAGCCGGAAAATATGGTGGCTGGTTGATGCC